>JBAYTV010000025.1:0-10284 GCA_041675405.1 Sideroxydans sp.
ACGGTGATGCTGATGTTCATCGTAGCCAACGCGATGTTGTTCGCCCACGTGTTGACCACTGAACGTATTCCGCAGACCATCGCCGAGCACATCATGGCATTCGGTATGACACCGTGGATGTTCCTGTTCGTGGTGAACATCATCTTGCTCATCGCGGGAAACTTCATGGAGCCCACAGGCATTATCCTGATCCTTGCACCGATATTCTTTCCGATCGCAACACATCTGGGCATCGACCCGATCCATCTCGGCATCATCATGGTGGTGAATATGGAGATCGGCATGGTGACACCACCCGTGGGGCTCAATCTGTTCGTCACCAGCGGCATCACAGGGATGAGCATCATTGAAGTAACCAAGGCGGCATTGCCTTGGTTGATGGTGCTGTTGACCTTCTTGATGATTGTCACCTACGTGCCGCAGATCAGCCTATTCTTGCCTAACTTGTTGTTCAATTAACGGCTTGTCCAATCGAATGACTGTCGAGGCGAAGTTCTCTGTGGGGACTTCGCCATTTTTCTGTTTATCACTTGAATATTCACAGGGTTGTCACTGTCGCCAACTGCGACAGGGCGGGCAAACCCTGTTAGAATCGCGCCCCTCAGAATTTTCTGAATCACATTAATCATTTGGAGAGAAGCATGGCTGTCGAACGCACACTTTCAATCATCAAACCCGATGCAGTCGCTAAGAATGTCATTGGTCAAATCTATTCCCGCTTCGAAGGCGCTGGCCTGAAGATCGTCGCTGCTCAGATGCGTCATCTGAACCGCACTGAAGCAGAAGGCTTCTACGCTGTGCACAAAGCACGTCCATTCTTTAAGGATCTGGTCGACTTCATGATCTCCGGCCCTGTTGCGATCCAGGTTTTGGAAGGCGAGAACGCAGTTGCCAAGCACCGTGACCTGATGGGTGCAACTGATCCTAAGAAGGCTGACAAAGGCACCATCCGTGCTGATTTTGCTGACAGCATCGATGCTAACGCTGTTCACGGTTCCGATTCCGCTGAGAATGCAGCGATCGAGATCGCTTATTTCTTCGCTGCAAAGAACGTGCATTCGCGTTGATTCAATGAAGCAGAACCTCCTCGATTTTGATGCGCAACAAATGACTGCTTGGTTCGCGGAACAAGGTGAGAAACCTTTCCGTGCCAAGCAGGTGTTGCGCTGGATCTACAAAAGCGGGGAGTCCGATTTTGATGCGATGAGTGACTTGGCTAAGTCATTGCGCGAGATGTTGAAACAGAAAGCCTGTATCCAATCACCCAGCGTGATGCGTGAAGAGACCGCCTCTGACGGTACGCATAAGTGGTTGCTGGATGTGGGGACGGGCAATGCGGTGGAGACCGTCTTCATCCCGGAGGAAGTTCGCGGTACGCTGTGCGTCTCGACTCAGGCTGGATGCGCACTGGATTGCGCGTTCTGCTCCACGGGTAAGCAAGGTTTCAATCGCAATCTTTCAACGGCTGAGATCATCGGCCAAGTGTGGTGGGCGAACCGCCAGCTGGGTAAGAATGCGGATGGTAATTGGCCGATCACCAATGTGGTGCTGATGGGAATGGGCGAGCCGTTGTTGAATTTCGACAGCACGGTAAGCGCGTTGCAATTGATGCTGGACGACAATGCTTACGGTTTGTCACGGCGTCGTGTGACGGTGTCCACTTCAGGGGTCGTACCTGCGATGGATAGATTGCGTGATGAGTGCCCGGTGGCGTTGGCTATCTCACTGCATGCACCTAACGATGCCTTGCGCAACGTGCTGGTGCCGATCAATCAAAAATACCCATTGCGTGAGTTGATGGCTGCCTGTCAGCGTTACTTGGTCAAAGCGCCGCGTGATTTCGTCACCTTCGAGTATGTGATGTTGGCGGGAGTGAATGACAGCGTGCAGCAGGCGCGCGAGTTGATCGAACTGGTGCGTGATGTGCCATGCAAGTTCAACCTCATCCCGTTCAACCCATTCCCGCAAGCCCCCTATCAACGCTCTGACATGGAAGTGGTGAAGCGTTTTCGTGATGTGTTGATGCAAGCGAACATCGTCACCACTATCCGCAAAGTACGCGGTGATGACATCGCCGCAGCATGTGGTCAATTGGCGGGTCAAGTGCAAGACAAGACCAAGAGAACGATGCATCGTTTAGTGGAGGCAGGTCAATGAGGTCGCTGTTCGTTTTGCTGATTCTTTTTTCATTGGCAGGTTGCGCTTCCAAAGGGGAGGGTGAGCAGACCACCTCCCAGCGCGCGCGCGGTATCGCGACCATCCATACAGAGTTGGCTGCCTCCTATTTTGGGCGTGAGCAATATGCCATCGCTTTGCAGGAGTTGGGTATCGCTTTGCAGGCAGACCCAACTTATGCGCCAGGCTATAACGTGCGCGGTTTGATCCGTATGGCATTGCACGAGGATGAGCAGGCAGAGGCTGACTTCAAACGCAGCATCAAGATCGATAAGAATTATTCAGATGCCTACAACAATTTTGGCTGGTTCTTGTGCCAGCGTGGTCGCGCTAAAGAATCATTGCCGCAATTCTTGGAGGCGTTGAAGAATCCGCTATACACTACCCCCGAGGTCGCCTATGCCAATGCGGGTCTGTGTGCGCTCAAAGCGGGGGAGTTATCTACCGCTGAAAGCTATTTGCAGCGTGCCCTGATCTTGCGTCCAGGAATGCCAGAGGCTTTGTATGGCTTTGCAGATGTCAGTTTTGCGAAGGGTGACTACGCATCAGCCAAGGCTTATCTTTTGCGCTTCCAGCAAGCGATTCAGGATATGAATGCCGGGCAGCTATGGTTGGCGGTTCGTATCGAACGCAAGATGCGAGATCGCAATTCAGAAGCGAGCTATGCATTGCAACTGAGTAAACGCTTCCCAGAATCACGTGAAGCGCAACTTCTACAGATGGGGGAGTGATGGATACCGTGCCAGAAACATCTCCTACCGCCGAAGCAACGGTTGCATCCTCCGTTGGTTCTGTTTTGCGTACTGCAAGAGAGGCTCAGGGTTTGACGGTTGCCGACATCGCTGAACGGATCAAGTTCAGTGTGAAGCAAGTAGAAGCGCTGGAATCTGACAACCACTCAATGTTGCCCCAAGGCACATTTCTTAGAGGCTTCGTGCGGAGTTATGCGCGCACTTTGAATGTTGATGCGGCACCGTTGCTGGCAATGATGGCGCCTTCAAATGAGATACATGGTGACATAAGTGAAGTACAGACGGGCGGTCTGGAGTTCATGTCCATGCAGGATTCAAGTAAGAAGAATCTCTATCTGCTGGCCGCAGCATTGCTAGTGGCAATGCTGCTGGCGCTATTCATTTGGAATCAAAAAGATGAAACAATCGCGGAGAAGGTGGTGCTGCAAGATGTGAAGCTGCCTGAAGGGTTGCCTGCTTCTGCGGTGTTGTCAGCTTCCTCTGGTGTGGTCGCCGCTTCAGCGGTCGTTGTCGCCGATGTGAAGCTGGTACAAGAGGCGCCTGCGCTTAAGGCTGTCGAGCCGTCAAAAGTCGTTGTTTTCCCGAAAACCGCCCCTCTTGCTACGACACCAGTCGTTGCAGTCAAACCAAAAGTCGTTACGCCTACGCATGTTGTGGTGCCGCCGCCTCTAGTGGTCGAGAAATCAACTCTTCCGCTCGACCAGTTGAAGAAGCGTCCTATCCATATCGTGTTTGCACAAGATTCTTGGATGGAGATCGTCGACACCAACGGTGAGATGCTGCTCTCTCGTATGAATGTGGCGGGCACGGAGAAATGGATCGGGGGTAATCGGCGTGCGCCATATCAAGTGGCTATCGGCAAGGTCGGTGCGGTCAAGCTCTTCTACAAAGGTCGCGAAGTCGATCTGAGCAAATACAACCAATCAGGGGTTGTGCGTTTGGTGCTGGAATAAAGCAATGAGTCATCTGCATATCATGCGTCGTAAGACGACTTCAATACGTGTCGGCGATATCCATATCGGTGGCGATGCGCCCATCGTCATCCAATCCATGACCAACACAGATACGGCCGATGCGGCATGCACCGCAAAGCAGGTGTATGAGTTGGCGCAGGCTGGCTCCGAACTGGTGCGCATCACAGTGAATACGACCGAGGCAGCCATTCAAGTGCCAGTCATCCGCAAGATGTTGGACGACATGGGGTGCGACGTGCCACTCATCGGCGATTTCCACTACAACGGACATCGATTGCTCACCGAATATCCGGAGTGTGCACAGGCGCTGGCGAAATACCGTATCAACCCCGGCAACGTGGGCAAAAACCGCAAAGGTGAAGACCAATTCGCCATGATGATCGGGGTAGCCAAACAATATGACAAGCCGGTACGTATCGGTGTCAATTGGGGCAGCTTGGATCAGGATCTGGTCGTGCGCATGATGGATGAGAATTCCAAGCTGGCGCAGCCTAAAGAGGCGAACGAAGTGACGCGTGAGGCGCTCATCGTTTCCGCGTTGCAAAGCGCGCAACGTGCCGAGGAGCTGGGCTTGCCGCATGACCGCATCGTGTTGTCGTGCAAAGTGAGCGCAGTGCAGGATCTGATCGCGGTTTATACCGAACTGTCCAAGCGCAGTGAATATCCTTTGCATCTGGGTTTGACCGAAGCGGGGATGGGTTCCAAGGGGATCGTCGCTTCGACTGCGGCTTTGTCCGTGCTGTTGCAACGCGGTATCGGCGATACCATCCGTATCTCTTTGACGCCTGAGCCGAACGGTGACCGCACGCAAGAAGTCGTGGTGGGGCAGGAGATATTGCAGACCATGGGCTTGCGTTCGTTCGCGCCGATGGTGACTGCCTGCCCAGGATGTGGTCGTACCACCAGCACTGTGTTTCAAGAATTGGCGCAGGACATCCAGCGTTACTTGCGTTCGCAGATGCTGGTGTGGCGTGAGCTGTACGTGGGCGTGGAGGAGATGGATGTGGCCGTCATGGGCTGCATCGTCAATGGACCGGGAGAGAGTAAGTTGGCCAACATCGGCATCAGCCTGCCGGGTACGGGCGAGACTCCTTCTGCCCCCGTGTATGTCGATGGTGAAAAGACGGTGACACTACGCGGTGAGAACATCGCCGAGGAATTCCAGAAGATCGTCGATGACTATGTTGCCAATAAATATCCAAAGCGCGCGGCGGGTGATAAGCCCAAGAAGCGTATTGAAATAAAGACCGTGTAAAACATTTTTCCACGAAAATCACGAAATACACAAACAAAGTAAATATCCAGGTTTTGTGCTTTTCGTGTCCATCGTGGATGGAAGATTTTGATTTTGACTTTATGAGCGACAACAAGACATTACAAGCCGTAAAAGGCATGAACGATATTTTGCCGGACGAGGCGCAGCTGTGGCTGTGGTTCGAGGATACGGTACGCGACTGGCTCGAAGGCTACGGTTATCGCAACATCCGTATGCCTTTGGTGGAGCCCACTGCACTGTTCAAACGCGCCATCGGTGAGGTCACCGACATCGTCGAGAAGGAGATGTACAGCTTCGAGGATAGTCTCAATGGCGATCAGTTGACGCTACGTCCAGAAGGCACGGCATCCTGTGTGCGTGCTGTGTTGCAGCACAATCTGCTGTATAACGCGCCGCAGCGTCTGTATTACCAAGGTCAGATGTTTCGTCACGAGCGTCCACAGAAAGGGCGATATCGCCAGTTCCATCAGGTCGGAGTGGAAGCGTTGGGCTTCGCAGGACCTGATATCGACGCCGAGCAGATCGTGATGTGCGCTCGTTTGTGGAAGAAATTGGGAATCCGCGATGTGGCGTTGCAGATCAACACACTGGGTGATGTCGCTTCACGCCAACGTCATCGTGAGAAGCTCATCGCCTATTTCGAGCAGCACAAAGAGGCGCTGGATGCCGAGGCACAGCGTCGTTTGTACAGTAATCCTTTGCGCATCCTTGATACCAAGAACCCAGCTATGCAGGACTTGGTGAGTGCGGCACCGAAGTTGATGGACGAGTTAGATGAGGAAGCGCTCAGGCATTTCGAGGCAGTGCAGGCCATCCTGCAGCGGCATGGCATCGCTTATGAGATCAACACACGCTTGGTGCGCGGACTGGATTACTACAACCGCACCGTGTTCGAGTGGGTGACCACGCGACTCGGTGCGCAAGGAACGATCTGTGCGGGGGGGCGCTTCGACGGGCTGATCGAACAGATCGGCGGCAAGCCAGCGCCGGCTTGTGGTTTTGCGATGGGCGTCGAGCGTCTGCTGGCGTTGTTGCAAGATGATGGCATGCAGAACCCAGCCGCGCCTTTGGATGTGTACGTGGTACATCAAGGCGAACAAGCACAGTCCCTGGCTTGGCAAGTGGCTGAGACCTTGCGTGATGGCGGCTTAAAAGTGCTGTTGCATTGCGGTGGCGGTAGTTTCAAATCGCAGATGAAGAAGGCGGACGGCAGTGCCGCTGCTTGCGCTGTTATCATCGGGGAAGATGAAGTGACTGCGAATGCGGTCACCTTCAAGCCGTTGCGCGGTGATGGTGAGCAGCAAAAGATCGGTGTGGAAGAGTTGCAAGTAAAGATTCGTGAATTGATCAAATAAAGGAAAGAAAAATGTCAGAGTTGGATTTGCATGAACAAGAACAGGTCGATGCGCTGAAGGCGTGGTGGAAAGACAATGGTAAGTGGGTGGTCGGTGTGCTGGTGGTTGGTCTGCTTGCTTTCGCAGGGATGCAGTTCTGGAAAAAGCATCAAGCTAGTCAGGCTGACGAGGCTGCGAAAATGTATGTGGAAGTTATGAAGCAGGTTTCTACCAACGATGCCAAGCGCATCGGTGACGCTGCGAATGTGCTGGCAAGCAAGTACGGTAGCAGTGCTTATGCACCACGTGCCCAGTTATTGGCGGCGCAAGCGAGTCTGCAAGCTAAAGAGATAGCTCATGCCAAAGCTCAACTGTTCTGGGTCATCGAGCATGCCAAGGAAGTTGCATTGCAAGATGCCGCACGCTTAAAGCTGGCCAGCGTGCTGTTGGACGAGAAGAAATATGATGAAGCGTTGAAACAGTTGGATGCGGCTCATCCCGAATCTTTCACTGGCCTGTATTCCGACTTGAAGGGTGATGTGTTGAGCGCGATGGGCAAAGTGACAGAAGCACGTGTGGCTTACCAACTAGCCTTGGATAAGACCGATGCCAAGAGCATGTACCGCAATCTGATCCAGTTGAAACTGGATGGCCTGGGTTTGGCAAAATGAGATTTGTTCGCCTCCTAGCGCTCGCGATAGCTGCTTCCCTTGTTGCTTGTAGCAGCGACAAGGTCGCCGTCGAGCCTGCAAAATTAGTGTCTTTCAAACCTGCGGCCAAAGTCGACGTGCGTTGGAAGCAGAGTGTGGGTGAGGCGGGCTTCAGCGTGCTAACACCTGCGGTCACACGCGAAGGTGTATTCGCTGCCGACAGTAAATATGTCTACCGTTTTGACCGTGACAACGGCAAAAAAGCATGGCGTATCGAACCGGGTTTCACCATCACGGGTGGAGTCGGTGCGGGCGACGGACTGGTTCTGGTCGGCGGCGATAAAGGTGAAGTCGCTGCCTTCGAAGATGAGACAGGTAACTTGCGCTGGAAGACGAAAGCCTCAAGCGAGGTGTTGAGCGCACCCAAGATCGCCGATGGCATCGTGGTGGTGCGCACGGGCAATGGTCGTATCGCTGGGCTGGATGCGCAGGATGGCAAACGTATCTGGTTATATGAGCGCTCTACACCGACCTTGATCGTGCGTAACCATGCCGGCATCGTCATTCGCAACGGTATGGTGTACGCGGGTTTTGCCGCAGGCAAGGTGGCAGCAATTGGTCTCACCAAGGGTGTGGTCATATGGGAATCCGCCGTGTCGCACCCCAAGGGCAATACCGAGCTAGAACGTATCAGCGATATCACCAGCCTGCCTGCGGTAGATGACACACAAGTCTGCGCCGTGGCTTTCCAAGGTCGTGTCGCTTGTTTCGATGCGATACAAGGCGGCACCTTGTGGTCGCGCGAGTTCTCTAGCGACAAGGGCTTGTCTTTGTTCGGTTCCAATCTGTATATCACCGACAGCGACAGCAATGTGTTGGCGGCAGACAGGACGACAGGCAGTTCCTTGTGGAAGAACGATCAGATGTCGTTCCGCGCTGCGACAGCGGCCTTTCCCTTGGATGACTTCCTATTGGTGGGAGACTACGAGGGCTACATCCATGTGCTGAAGCGCGAGGATGGCAGTTTCGTCGCGCGCCAGAAGACGGATGGCAGCGCCATCCTGACACCGCCAGTCACATTGGGTGACGGCGCTTTGATACAAACCAGCGACGGCGAGTTGTATTCCATCGCCATCAAATAACGAATTCATGTTACCTACACTCGTACTCGTCGGTCGTCCTAACGTCGGCAAATCCACTTTGTTCAATCGCCTCACGCGTAGCCGTGATGCTCTGGTGGCCGATCAACCCGGACTGACGCGCGACCGCCACTATGGCAAAGGTCGTGTCGGCGAGCGGCCTTATCTGGTGGTGGACACCGGTGGTCTGGAACCTGTCGCCAAAGAAGGCATCCTGTACGAGATGGCGAAGCAGACGCGTCAGGCGATCGATGAAGCAGATCTTGTCCTGTTCATCGTGGATGGACGTGCCGGACTGACTCCGCAAGACCGCATCATCGCCACACAGTTGCGCAAGACGGGACGTCCATTGATGTTGTTGGTGAACAAGGCCGAGGGCATGCAGAGCACGCGCGTCACGGCGGAATTTCATGAACTCGCCTTGGGTGTACCTATCCCCATTTCATCTGCGCACGGTGATAACGTCACCGAGATGATTGGTCTCGCACTGGATGAGTTGCCCGCTTTCGAAGAAGAAGCTGAAGAGAAATCGACTCATCCCAAGCTGGTCATCGTGGGTCGTCCCAACGTCGGCAAGTCCACCTTGGTCAACGCCATCCTGGGCGAAGAGCGCGTCATCGCCTTCGACCAGCCGGGCACGACGCGCGATTCCATCTACATCGACTTCGAGCGTGGCGGAAAACAGTACACCATCATCGATACTGCGGGCGTGCGTCGCCGTGGCAAGATCGACGAAGCCGTCGAGAAGTTCTCGGTGGTGAAGACCTTGCAAGCCATCGAAGATGCCAATGTAGTCGTCTTAGTGGTTGATGCGCGCGACCAGATCACCGAGCAGGATGCGCACTTGGCTGACTTCGTCTTGCAAACAGGGCGTGCTTTGGTGTTGGCAGTGAATAAATGGGATGGTCTGGACGAATACAAACGTGATACCGCCAAGCGCGACATCGAGCGCAAGCTGCACTTTTTGAGCTTCGCCAAACGCCACTTCATCTCGGCGCTGAATGGCACGGGAGTGGATGCGTTGCTGAAGTCGGTGAATCTGGCCTACGCGGCTGCAATGGCGAAGTTGCCAACCCCGCAACTCACTCGCGTGTTGTTAGCCGCTGTCGAGAAGCAGCAACCACCGCGTGGCGGTGTGTTCCGCCCCAAGATGCGTTACGCTCATCAAGGCGGCAGCAATCCACCGCTCATCGTGGTTCATGGAAGTGCGCTGGATAAAGTGCCCGAGACCTATCGCCGCTATCTGGAATCTTGTTTTAGTGATGCATTCAAGCTGGAAGGTACGCCACTGCGTATCGAATTCAAATCTGGCAAGAATCCTTTCGCCGACAAGGCACCCCGACCGCTGACGGAGAGTGAAGAGAGAGCCGCACACACAGCCCGCAAGCGCGGACGCCGCATGTACGGTTGAACTTGGCAGCCACTTTCTAAATTCTGGGTTATCCAGTAGAGTGACAACGTCTAAACCACTATAAGAGCCGATAATCATGAGTACAAAAGGGCAACAACTACAAGACCCGTTCCTGAATGCATTGCGCAAGGAACATGTGCAGGTCGCTATCTACCTCGTCAACGGCATCAAGTTGCAAGGGCAGGTAGAGTCATTCGATCAGTATGTGGTGCTGTTGAAGAACACGGTCACCCAGATGGTCTACAAACACGCCATCTCTACCATCGTACCTGCGCGCGCTGTCACCATCCCATTCGACGCTGAGTGATGTCTGAGGCAACCACCGTCGCCAATACGGCGATATTGGTCAGTCTTGACCTTGGCGCTCCCGATTACGCAGAAAGTCTAGAAGAGTTACGCCTCCTTGCAGAAAGTGCGGGCGTGCGGACGCTCGCCTTGGTCGAAGGAAAGCGGCAGCGACCCGATGCTGCAACATTCGCGGGGAGCGGCAAGGTCGACGAGATCGCCGCACTGGTGGAGGAATTGGAAGCACCGCTAGTCATCTTCAATCATGACCTTTCGCCTGCGCAGATG
>JBAYTV010000026.1:0-10239 GCA_041675405.1 Sideroxydans sp.
AGGAGCCTCCATGACCAATAACGCGCAAACGACCTATCTGGCTGGCGGGTGCTTCTGGGGGATGGAAGAGTTAGTACGTCAGATTCCCGGCGTGATTGAAACCGAGGTCGGCTATACCGGTGGCGAGACCCCGAATGCGACCTATGAAGTAGTGAAGACAGGTCATAGCGGACATGCCGAATCGCTAAAGATCGTATTCGACACTAAGCAACTGACCTACCGCCATCTGCTGTTCGAGTTCTTCCGCATGCACAACCCCACCACTCGAAATCAGCAAGGTAACGATGTCGGCACGCAATATCGCTCAGTGATCTTTTATGTCAGTGAAGAACAAAAACGTAGCGCAGAGGAAGTCATCAAGACAGTGGATGCTTCCGGAGAGTGGAAAACGAAGGTGGTGACCGAGGTGGTACCGTTCAAGGAATTCTACCGAGCCGAGGATTACCACCAGGACTATCTGGTGAAACATCCACACGGTTATACCTGCCATTACATGCGCAGGCTAAAACTGGGCGAGTAAAACTAGCTCTTTGACCTAAAGCTCAACAGCAAACCGACGGCCGCACCTGCCGCACCACAAATCAATATCTTGTTGCGCATATCCTCGATACCTGAGATAGAACGCAGTGCGCTCTGAAATCCGTTGCCTCCGAAAGTGAAGAGTGTCTTCATACTGACGTATTCTCCGCCCCATTTTCCGAAGAAGAGATATCCGACGATCAGGCCCGATAGCGCAAAGGCTACAGTAAGCAAAATATTATTCTGTCTCATGCGTCATTCCTTTCGTCTCAAACTTTCAAGCTAATGCATATCCAGCGACGGCCACACCCATGGTCACAATGCCCAAAGCAAGATTGATAGCGACCAATTTGCGTATCTTGCCCAACAACTCACCTGCCTCTTTCCAGCGTTCTTTGGCGACATGCAAGCTCAGCGGGACGTATAAGCCGAAGAATACGTAGCCGTAGATCACCGTCATCACCAATCCCAGCAACAACATGAGGTGTACATGGTACGACACTTGTGCCATACCACCATATTGGTAGATTAAGTAGAAGCCGGTGACCAGGATGAGGCCAACCGCGCCCCACACCCACGTGAAGAAGCGTTGAAACACCTTATCCCAAAGCCGTAGACGTTCTGGAGGTTGCAAGATATCAACGGCTGCGGGACGCAATATGACGTAGGCGAAGAACATCCCGCCCACCCAAAGTACGGCAGCCAGCATATGTAACAATTTAAAAGCGATCATGGCAATCCTTGGATTTTGGGTGAAGTGTACAACAGCGCTTCGCGCACAGGTCGGAAGCTGCGGCGATGCACTTCAGATGCACCGTGTTCACGCAGCGCGGCGAGATGTGCGGCAGTAGGGTAGCCCTTATGTCCGTCGAAACCGTACTGGGGATATTCAACGTGCAACTTCAGCATGAGTTCATCGCGTGCGGTCTTGGCCAATATGGAGGCGGCCGAGATAGCAGCGACCTTGCTGTCGCCTTTCACAATGGCCTCGCTGGGAATACCCGTCTGTGGACAATACAGGCCATCTACCAACACTTGCTGCGGCTGAATAGGCAAGGCCAACACTGCTCTGCGCATCGCTAGCAAGGTGGCCTGCAAGATATTGAGCGTGTCGATCTCATCGACTTCCGCATAAGCCACTGCCCAGGCCAAGGCGCGTTCTCGAATGATGGGAGCCAACAGGTCGCGTTGCTTCTCGGAAAGTTTTTTGGAATCCGCCAAGCCCTCAATGGGGCGGGCTGGATCGAGGATGACTGCGGCTGCGCTCACAGGACCCGCCAGCGGCCCACGCCCTGCTTCATCCACACCACAGATGAGCAGGATGTCACTCATGCAAGATAGGGCAGGATCGCCGCCGCAGCTTTCTGTGCGGTGTTCTGACGCAAGGTCTGGTGCATGACATCAAAGGTCTGCTCCAACTCCGCGACGGCGTTCTTGTTGTTGACCAGATTGAGCAAGGCTTGCGCGAGATTCTCCGGTGTTGCATCGTCTTGCAATATCTCTGGCACGACAAAGCGCCCAGCCAAGATATTGGGCAAGCCGACATAGGGCTGATACTGCTTGCGCTTGGTCAGCCACCATGAAAGTGCTGGCATCTTGTAAGTGATGACCATCGGGCGCTTGAGCAATGCGGCTTCCAATGTTGCCGTCCCTGAAGCCACCAATACACCATCTGCCGCGATCATGGCATCGTGTGCATGGCCGAACAGCAAGGTGATGGGAAGTTGCTGTGCTTCCAGTTTCCACAGTACTTCTTCGAAGATATTGCGCGTCTCACGGCTAGCGAGCGGTACGAGGAATTGAGCCTCTGGCAGTTTCTGCAGAATGAGTTTCGCCGTCTCGATGTAGGTATGAGCGAGATGGCGCACCTCACTTTGACGACTACCCGGCAGGAAAGCGAACACCTTGGCGGTCTTGGGCATGATGCGCATCTGTTCGCGCATCTCGGCACGCTTGGGATGATCGGGCAAAAAATCTGCCATTGGATGCCCAACGTAGGTCACAGGTACGCCAACCTTCTCGTACAGCGGCGCTTCGAACGGGAACAAAGCCAACACATGCGAGACTGCCTGTTTGATCTTATGGATACGCTCACCGCGCCAAGCCCAGATCGAAGGGCTGACATAGTGCACGGTCGGCACCCCGCTCTGCTTCAATGCCAACTCCAAGTCGAGATTGAAATCCGGCGCATCGACACCGATAAACAAGTCTGGAGGTTGGGCGAGAAAGCGCTCACGCAACTTGCTACGGATACCCACGATCTCACGATAGTGACGCAGCACCTCGACATAGCCGCGCACCGCCAGTTTTTCCATGGGAAACAACACATCCATGCCGACAGATTCCATCTTGGGTCCGCCGATGCCGATGAAGCGCACATTGGGCGACGCCTCTTTGATGGCAGACATCAGCATGCTTCCTAGCAGATCGCCCGATGCCTCGCCTGCCACGATGGCGATAGTTTTAACTTGCAACGACATGGATTAACGAACGATGCCGCGTTGTGAACGGTTGAGAAAATCAGACATCAGCTTCAATTCGGGATATTCCACCAATTGTTCATTGATGGTTTTTTTAGCCTCTTCCAGCGTCAAGCCCGATTTATAGAGTGTCTTGTAGGCGCGCTTGATCGCCATCACCGCTGCACTGGAGAATCCGCGACGTTTCAGCCCTTCCGAGTTGGTGCCATGCGGCGCAGCGGGATTACCCGATACCGTCACATACGGCGGGATGTCTTGGAACAGGATGCTGCCCATACCGGTGATGACATGCGAACCGATCTGGCAGAACTGATGCACGACGGTGAATCCACCGAGTATGGCGAAGTCGTCCACGATGACGTGACCCGCCAATTGCGCATTGTTGGCGAAGATGGTGTTATTTCCCACTTGGCAGTCATGTGCCAGATGGACGTACGCCATGATCCAGTTCTTGTTGCCGACACGGGTCACACCCCCGTCTTGTGCCGTACCCAAGTTGAAGGTACAGAACTCGCGGATCATATTGTCGTCACCGATCTCCAAGCGGGTCGGCTCGCCGGCATATTTCTTATCCTGCGGGATCTCGCCCAAGGAGCTGAATTGGAAGATGCGGTTGTTGTTGCCGATGGTCGTGTGACCGTTGATGACGACATGCGGCCCGATAGTCGTGCCTGCACCGATCTCGACATGCTCCCCGATGATGGAGTAGGCGCCGACGCTGACATCGGCCGCGAGCTTGGCATGGGGATGGATGATGGCGGTTGGATGACGCAGACTGTCCATCATTTATCCTTGATGGTGCAGATCAACTCCGCTTCAGCAGCGATCTGGCCATCCACCTCGGCTGTGCCTTTGAACTTGAACATGCCGCGACGGTTCAATGTCATCTGCATGCGGAAGATCAACTGGTCGCCGGGAGAGACGGGGCGTTTAAAGCGTGCATTGTCGATACCGACAAAATAATAGACGGAATTGTTATCCGGCTTGGTCCCCATGCTTTTGAAAGATAGCAATGCGGAAGCCTGAGCCATCGCTTCGATGACCAGCACACCGGGCATCACAGGGTGATGCGGATAATGTCCGGGGAAGAACGGCTCATTGATGGTGACGTTCTTCAGCGCCACGATGCGTTCATTAGGCACTACTTCCAACACACGATCGATCAGCAAAAACGGGTAGCGATGCGGCAGATGCTCAAGGACTTCGTGGATGTCCATCGTTATCGGTGTGCTCATGTGTTTTTCTCCTTCAAGATTTCGATCTGTTGTTCCAACTTTTTAATACGCTCTGACATCTCATCCAGATGGCGCAGTTGGGCTGCATTCTTGCGCCATGCGTGGTTGTCATCGAAGGGGAACGTGCCCGTGTAGGTGCCTTTTTCGCGAATCGATTTTGTGATGATCGTTCCCGAGGAGACCTCGACTTGGTCAGCAATCTGCAAATGTCCGAGGATGATCGCACCGCCGCCAATACGACAATAACGCCCGATGTTGGCGCTACCCGCGATACCGACACAGCCTGCGATAGCCGTATGCGCCCCGATACGCACGTTGTGCGCGACCTGAATCTGGTTATCCAACTTGGCACCTTCTTCGATCACGGTGTCGTCCAACGCACCGCGATCAACCGTGGTGTTCGCACCGATCTCGACGTGATCACCGATCACCGCGCGCCCGATCTGGGGGATCTTCAACCAGCGCCCTTCTTCCATGGCGATGCCGAATCCGTCAGCCCCGATCACCACGCCAGAATGCAGGATGACATGAGCGCCGACGACACAGTCTTGATAGACCACCACGCGCGGATAGAGCCGGGTGTTCTCACCGACCGAAGCGCCATCACCGATGCTACAGCCTGGCATCACGACCGCCCCTGCACCGATCTTTGCGCCCTCGCCAACAGCCACCAGGGCGCCGATATGCGCGCTGGGTGATACCTGCGCACTGTTGGCGATCACGGCAGAGGGATGGATGCCGGGTGCATATTCTTTGAGCGGATTGAGGAAGGCTGACAGTTTGGCGAAATAGGAATATGGATTGGTCGCAATGATTCGTGGGATCGAGGTCGCTTCAGCGTCAGCTTCGGACACGATCACCGCAGACGCTTTACTACTTTCCAATTGCTTGCGGTACTTTGCGTTTGCCAAGAAAGCGATCTCGCCTGTTTGTGCGGCATCCAATGTGGCGATCTGGGTGATCAGGGTATCCGCATCACCCACGACCCTGCCGCCAAAACGTGCTGAGATATCCGCCAAACGATAGGCTGTTCGAGTCATGATGTTGCGTGCCGAATTCCGAGTTATTTGCCCGCGCCTTCAGTTGGCTCATCAGCCAGGTACTTCAGCACCTTGTCGGTGATGTCGACACGTGGATTGTGATAGACCGCCTCTTGCAGAATGACATCGTAGTCCTCACTCGCCGCGATGACTTTGATGGCCTTGTCGGCACGCGCCAAGACTTGCGCCAACTCTTCGTTCTTGCGCAGGTTCAAGTCTTCACGGAAGTCACGTTGCTGCGTCTGTAGCAGGATGTTCAGGTTGGCCAGTTCACGTTCTTTGATACGGCGTGTGGAGTCCGATATCTTGCCGCCATCTTTTTCCAAAGAGTCCTGCAATTCCTTGGCTTGCTTGATGAGCTTCTTGATCTCTTGATCGCGCACGGCGAATTCTCTCTCGATCTTCTTCTCGGCATTCACCGCTTGTTCTGATTCGCGCAGGATACGCTCGGTATCAACGACACCGATGCGTGATTCAGCAGCATGAGCCGCTGTGAGGCAACTTGCCAACAGTAAGGAAAACAGGATGGTGTTTTTCATTTTGACTCCTTCAACAGCGCGGACATGAAGCGTCTGGCTCAGTCGCGTACAGTTAGAACATACCGCCCATCGAGAACTGGAAATTCTGCAGCTTATCTTGGGTCTGGCTATTCAATGGTGTCGCCCAGCTCAATTGGATGGGCCCCGCAGGTGAGAACCATGTCAGGCCTAGGCCATAAGAATAGCGCATTCCCAGCGACGCCGCATTTGGAGTCGATATGCCATACACTGCACCACCATCAAGGAAGGCACTCAAACGCACTGACTTCTCTTTTTCCATACCAGGGAATGGAAAAAGTATCTCGGCGTTACCAACCACTCGTTTATCTCCGCCTAGTGCATAGCCACTGTCATCTCTCGGGCCTAACGAGCTGTAATCATAGCCACGAACCGATCCTGTACCACCCGCATAGAAGTTCTTGAAGAAGGGTAGCGCATCTCCGTCATAGCCCCCTGCCACACCAAAATCGCCATTCAGGCGCAAGGTGAAATTCTGACTCAAGGGATGGAACAATTGCTGGGTATAGTTCAGCTTGTAGAATTTCTGCCCGGAGACCGGCAGAGAGGCTTCTATCGATGCGCGTTGGGTGGCACCATCAGTGGTATTAAGAGCGCTATCCCGCGTGTCGCGTGACCACGCGATGGTTCCCAGCACGTTCTGGTTAGTTGCCCCGAAGGCGTTGATGTAATCGATGTAACGCTGCGGGCTGATCTCGGTTAGACCGATAGTGGTGTTCTCCAGTGCCAGGCCATAATGGAACATCTCTTCATCACTGATGGGAACAGCGTAACGCACTCCGCCGCCATAGGTCTCGGAGGTGTACTGGCTGACCGAGATGGTTGTCGCATTGGTTCGACGTTTGTAGACATCAAATCCGCGGCTGATGCCGTCATCGGTGTAGTACGGGTTGGTATAGGAGACGGAATAGACTTGATTGACCTTGCTGGTGTTGATCTGGGTAGACAGATAATTACCCGTACCAAAAAGGTTGGATTGAGTGACGCCTCCCATGAACGTCAATCCCTCATTGTCACTAAAACCTGCCCCCAAGTTGAAATTACCCGTCGGCTTTTCCCCGATGGATAGATTCAAATCTATCTGATCGTTCGTTCCTTGCACTGGCTGGGTCTCTATATTGACCCCAGAGAAGAATCCCAATCTATCAATGCGCTGTTTTGATTTTTTGATCTTGGAAGTGGCGAACCATCCCCCTTCCATCTGGCGGAATTCGCGGCGAATGACTTCATCTCTGGTCTTGTCGTTGCCTGTCACATTGATGCGACGCACGTAGGCGCGTTGCATCGGATCAACCACAAAGGTGAATCCGACCGTATGTTTTTCCTTATCCACATCCGGAACAGCACTTATGTTGGCGAAAGCATAGCCTTCTTCGCCATATTGCTCCCTGATCTTGTCTGAAGAAGCTGTCAGTGCTTCTCGCGAGAAGGTAGCGCCAGGTTTGACCATGATCATCTGGCGAACCTGATCTTCAGACAATCCGCCTTTAGCCACGGCGACCTTCACTTCGGAAATGGAATATCTCTCACCCTCGGTGATATTCAACGTGATGTAGATATCTTTTTTATTCGGAGAGATGGAGACCTGGGTGGAATCGACCGCGAAGTCCATATAACCCGAATTCAGATAAAGGCTTCGAATCGATTCGATATCGGCGGCCAGTTTTGGTTTGGAGTATTGATCGTTGTTGGTGAACCAAGTGAACATGCCAGGCGTAGTGAGCTTCATCACATCGAATAGATCATCTTCCGAGTAAGCCTTGTTTCCAACAAGATTGATCTGGCGGATCTTTGACGGCTTACCCTCTGTCACATCAAAACTCACCGCGACGCGGTTACGTTCCAATTCTTTGACTGTCGTCTTCACCGAGACGGCGTATTTGCCGCGCGCCACATATTGGCGTTTCAATTCGTGCTCGGACTTATCCAATGCGGATTTGTCGAAGATGCGTCCTTCACCTAGGCCGACCAACTTCAGGTTGTCGCGTAATTGGTCTTTGGGGAAATCCTTGACGCCGTTGATCTCGACGCTGTCGATGGTCGGGCGCTCTTGTACACGCACAACGAGCACACCTTGGTCGGCCAATAGCTTCACGTCCTTGAAGAACCCTGTCGAGAACAGGGCACGCAATGCGGTGGTTGACCGAGCATCATCCAGTGTGTCGCCCACCTTGACGGGTAGATAACTAAACACCGTACCCGCTTCAGTACGTTGGATACCCTCGACACGGATGTCTTTGATGACGAAAGGTTCGGCAGCCCAGATAGAAGCCGCGTACAAAAGAGGCAGTACGCCCGCTAGTTTTTTCAAATTCATGTGATATTCAACCCGAAATCAGGCGGCTGATGTCGTTATATAACGCAAAAGCCATCATGGTAACCAAGAGCGCGATGCCCACCTTCTGTCCAGCCTCCCACAGCGAGTCTGGCACCGGACTTCCCTTGAAAAATTCGACCGCATAATACAGCAAATGCCCGCCATCCAATAACGGGATGGGCAACAGATTCAGCACGCCGAGGCTGATGCTGATGAGCGCCAAGAATCCAATATAGGCTCCCAATCCGAGTTGTGCCGATTGACCCGCGTAATCCGCGATAGTGATCGGGCCCGAAAGGTTCTTCATGGAGACTTCGCCCATCACCATCTTGCCCATCATCTTCAGGCTGAAGATGGAGGTGTCCCAAGTCTTACGCAAGGCTTCTTGCAAGGCGGCGACTGGCGGATAACTCACTGTCGTGATCATCGCCTCAAAAGCAGTCTTATCGATGAATGCGGCCGCACCGATACGTCCGATGGTTATGCCAGCGTCATCAAAAGGCTCGGGTATGACGGTAATTTTGAGATGCATCCCGGCACGCTCGATCTCGACATGCAACGGCTTGTTTGCATTGGCACGTACTACATCCACCCAGTTTTCCCATAGCTCAACCGGTTGAGCATCGACACTCAGTATCCTGTCATCCACCAAGAATCCTGCGCGCTGTGCCGCACTACCCTCTACCAGCTTGCCGATGATGGGATAGACAGGGGGTTGATAGGGCTTTAATCCCAATTTATGCATGAAGTCGCCATCCAGATCGGCTGCGGTCAAACTGTTCACCTCAAGCACGCGGAACTCGGACTCCCCATCTTGCGTACGCAATTCGATGTTCGCCGCCTTCTGCTGCAAAACCCTATCTAGCATCACCCAGCGTATCTCTTGCCAACTGGGTGTCGCTTGCCCATCGATAGAGACGATGGTCATCCTGCTTTGCAGACCTGCCACCGCCGCTGGCGTGTCTGGAGCGACCGCACCCAGCACGGGTTTAAGCCCAGGAACGCCATGGATGAACAGCGCGAAATACAGTACGACTGCCAACAGCAGATTCGCTACCGGTCCTGCGACTACAATGGCCATCCGCTGCTGAACGGTCTTGCGATTGAATGTCCGCGACAGCTCATTCGCAGCCACTTCCCCCTCGCGCTCGTCCAACATCTTGACGTAGCCACCCAATGGGATGGCAGAAATGACCCATTCCGTCTCACCGCCAGCAAAACGTTTGGCATAGATCACCTTACCAAAGCCTACGGAGAAGCGCAGCACCTTGACGTCGCACCAACGCGCGACCCAGTAATGTCCCAACTCGTGGAACACCACCAATACGGCAATGGCGACGATAAAGGCGAGTAAGGTCATCATCGCGTGATCCACTCTTGTGCCACTTCACGAGCCGTCGTATCCGCATCCAGCACGTCTTGCAAGATGTTCACTTCACGGCGTGCAACTGATCCCAATACGGTTTCGATCAAACGGGGAATATCGAGGAAAGCGATCTTTCTATCTAGGAATGCAGCAACGGCCACTTCGTTCGCGGCATTCAGCAAGGCAGGCACTGTTCCACCCTCACGCAAGGCTTGATAGGCCAAGCCCAAGCAAGGGAAGCGAACGAAATCGGGGGCGACGAAATCAAGCTTGGCGATCTGGAACAGGTCGAGCGGTGCCACACCCGCATCAATACGCTCCGGATAAGCCAAGGCATAGGCGATGGGCGTGCGCATGTCAGGGTTACCCATCTGCGCCAGTACCGATCCATCCACATACTGCACCATCGAGTGGATGACACTCTGCGGGTGCACCACGACTTGGATATCATCAGCCGAGGCGTTGAACAACCAGTGCGCCTCGATGACCTCCAAGCCTTTGTTCATCATGCTGGCGGAGTCCACCGATATCTTGCGCCCCATGCTCCAATTCGGATGGGCACAGGCTTGTTCAGGTGTGACGTTCTGCAATTGTTCGATCGGGGTATTGCGGAACGGGCCGCCCGATGCGGTCAGGATCAGCTTGTCGACCTGTTCGGCCCAGCACAGCGGATCCGCCGGCAAGGCCTGGAAAATCGCGGAGTGCTCACTGTCGATCGGCAGCAG
>JBAYTV010000027.1:0-10192 GCA_041675405.1 Sideroxydans sp.
ACGACTTCGAGCGTCCAATCTTTCTTGGCTTTGGCGACGTCTATTTTGCTCACGCCTTCAGCTTTGTATTTCGCCAATACTGCATCCGAGGCAGGCGTTGCAAAGACACTGGCAGCAGAGAACAACGCTAGCAGCCCCAATAACGTGATCGATCTCTTCATCATTCCTCCTTAATCACCAAGTCAATTTGATAGCGACGACCATACCCGCCGCACCCGCCATCGCCAGCCCTGCATGACTAGCGGTTCCAGTCTTCACTTTCGCGGAGTTGGCTGTAGCCACAGCCATCATCGCCGCGCCTGTGACACCCAACAAGACGTGC
The DNA here is from genome assembly GCA_041675405.1 of Sideroxydans sp. Classification (GTDB taxonomy): domain Bacteria; phylum Pseudomonadota; class Gammaproteobacteria; order Burkholderiales; family Gallionellaceae; genus Sideroxyarcus. The sequence continues at coordinate 323 of JBAYTV010000027.1, forward strand.
AGATTGTCGGGGTCGGTGAGACCGTCCTCAAGATGGAAATCATCCCAGTGAACAATCAATCCGCTGGCGATAGTCGCGGCAGCCAATGCCACCGTCAGCTTCGCCAACTGAGCGTGCGTACCATTCACATCTCGCGCCACAGGAGTTGGGCCGCAGTTACTCTCACATCCCTCTTCTGGAGCAGTCATACCTGTCAGCCCTGCCGCCACGATGGTGGCCAAGCCCAACGCCATGTGTGTGTTGCTACCGGACCACAGGGGCGGCTCATAAGGTTCTTTAGGTGTGGCAGCGACAGTCGTCGTTTCCTTTTTCACCAACACATCCGTTTCGTTCGCCGCCAACATGAACGAGCCCGCGTTCTGCACATACGTCTGCGCAGGCAGATTCAAATCGATGTCTTGAGCTTGTGCCACGCCCGCTACGGCAAGTAGTGCGATGAGTGCCGACCCTGATCTAAAAAGATGCTTCCCTTGCATTGCTGCCTCCCTTGTTACTGTTGATTTATCGGTGCGTTGTATCTGCTACTACTTTTTTCATGCCGGTGACCATAGACCTGGCCAGGTTCTCTTTGTGTTGGATGCTACCCGCGAGCACCCCCAATAAATGCAGCGGTATCAACAGCAATGCGACATCTACAAAGAATTCATGCGCGTGGCGGTAAAAATAACTGGTGTCGTCGCTCACTTGGTTCGCCAAGAACAACAGAGGACCTTCGTAATCGATGACCGCCAACGTGACCAATCCCGATACAAAAATGGCCGCCAACAAAGCCAGCAAACCGAACACCATCAATGCGCCCGCCGGATTGTGTCCGTAATAGTGGGCCGGCTGACCGGCACGGATAGCCTTCATATACCCCACTGTTTCTGCTGGTGAGAACAAGAACGAACGGAAACGTGAATACTGCGTACCGATGAAACCCCACAAGACGCGAAACACCAGCAAAGCGATCAAGAAATAACCGATCAACACATGCGCATCCAAGATGCCGACCTCAGCTGAGACATATGCGAGTGCGAAGCCCAAGACCAAAGACCAATGGAACAGGCGCACAGGCGCGTCCCATATCTTGATCTGCTTGTTCTCATGTTCCATATCGTTCCACTCGCTCAAAAACGGGCGCGATTCTAACGCGGTTCTGGGATTTGCCAAGTTGACAGTTGAGTCATCCTCAACCAGCTCGACTGGCACGGCGACTGCGACCTGCCATGGATGGGATAGTTCCCGCTTACTTGGATATTTTATTGGTGATCGGCAGTTCAATATCCTCGACAGGGATTGGCTTTCTGAACAGACAGCCTTTTCGAAGTTCATACCCAGATCGACGATGGTCATCACCCTGTCGCCATGGTCCGTGGTCGGATCACGTACATAGGACTGACCGATCTCAAGTTGAGGACATCACCCGGTTGCGTCCTGCGTCTTTCGCGGCATACAAGGCTTTGTCCACTTGTTGCAGCATGGCATCCATCGTTTGCGGCGTCGTTGGATGATGTGCACCGATGCTGACCGTGAACGAGAACGCCTGTGTACCCGTCTCGATGCGCAATATGGCAACAGCCGCACGGATGCGCTCAGCGATAGCGAGCAGATCCTCATCGTTGCATTCTGGCAACAACATCAAGAACTCTTCACCCCCCCAACGCCCTGCATGGTCGTAGCTACGCTTCATCGAACTCAATATCTTGGCCACCGCGCACAAAGCCACATCACCTGCCGCATGACCGTAGGTGTCATTCACCTGTTTGAAATGATCGAGATCGAGCAGCAATAGTCCCATCGCTCCTCCCTGCCGCGCCTGCCGCGCGACTTCCTTCTCGAAGCGATCTGTCATGCCGCGCCGATTCAACAACCCCGTCAGCGGGTCGATCTCGGTCAGCCGATGCAGATCTTCAGTCCGCTCCCGCACCCTGCGCTCCAACTCATGATTAGTCTTGCGCACGACTTCCACCATGTGGCGGAAAGAGACAGACAAGGCTGCCACCTCCCCCTTGCCCACCAAGGGCGATTCAATATCGAGGTTCCCTTGCTGAATCTCATCGGTGGCACGTTGAAGCCTGGCTATGGGAGTGAGCACCCAACGCTGCAAGAAGAAATTCAAGATGAGCAAAGCCACGAGGAAAAACAATCCGAACACCACCGGCAGCCATGCAAAACCATTTAGCACCGTCAAGCTCTTTTCATTCATCAGCGTCAAGTCATACCAGCCCACTTCGGGCAGATAGGCGATACCCAACAGATGCTTCTCGCCGCGATAGCTGACCCACATCGTGCGCACCTCACCAGAGGTCGGATCCTTTTGTAACTCATCGGTGAGTTGACGCAAGCGCACCACATCGGAGGGGTCATTGAATAAAACATCGATCTTGATACGTTCGCTGGCATCTTTGGTCAGACTGGCATAATCGATCAACTCTGGATCGGCGGATAACTGGATAGCCATGTTCGCATCCACGAAGAAGTTGTGCACGCCCTCTTGCTCGATGCTCACACTCTCTTTCAAGAAATCCGTCAGGTCGATACCCGTACCGGCCACCCCGAGCACCTCGTCCCCATTCTTGAGCAGCACATTGATCCATACCTTCACCACATTTAGGTGTGTATCGGGATCGAGATTGACCTGATAATCCTTGCCGTTCTTGAGGGTGGCGTAGAACCAGCGGTCGTATTTCTTGTTTGGCGATAGCGTGTAGCGATATTGTCTGCCGCTGTACTTATTTTCTTGGTTGTTGAAATAGTACTTCCCACTTCGAGCAAAAGCGGCGAAATAGCTGTGATCGCGATAGTCGATCCGATAGCGCTCCATCACGTTGATGGCACGTTGCCGCGCGCCCACATCCTCCTCGTTCATCGCCATCCGAATCAAGGCAGGCTCTGCCGCCATCTGGCGCGCCAGCTTGATCTCACGGATGAGCGGGGAAAGTGTGCGATATTTGTCGAACAGCACTTGGCGATGTGCGAACTGTTTACCCCATTGCTCATTGATAGTGCCGACCATCGCATGGAAAGTAGCCCAAGACAGCACGGCGAATATCAAGAAGATAGCGCCGCGCAAATACATGAAACGGGTATTGAGTTTCATACCCGCGTCCAGTCAGAAAGTTTTTTAAACACCTGCATTTACCACTCCTCCTGAAACGATGCGGATAATGTCTTCCGCTCTCGACTGATATACACAATCCTTATACACCCAGCGCCGCCTCTCAAAATACTTGTTGGGTCTTATCGATGCATATCAGCACACCATCAGCTTTTTTTTCTGCTCAAAATGCGCACTGCATCCTAAGCGGACAGACTGCGGGTTGGGTTGAATCTAGCTGACCATTTCGTCATTGGACCGGTCCGAATCAGGGATCATCCCGCTGTTGGGAGGGTTCGAGTTCAACAACAGCGCTTCAAATTCTTTCAATGGCACGGGCTTGCCAAAATAGAAGCCCTGATAGTGGTTGCAACCATTGCGTTGCAATATCTCCACTTGCTCCTTGGTTTCCACCCCTTCCGCGATCACGTTCAAGCCGAAGTTGTTGGACATATCGATGATGGTGCGCACGATCAATTCATCACTTTTATCCAGTACAAGGTCACGCACGAAACTCTGGTCGATCTTGATCTGCCCAAGTGGCAGTGACTTCAGGTAGGAAAGAGATGAATAACCGGTGCCAAAGTCATCCATGGAGAAAGTGATACCCAGTTGTTTCAACTGATGCATCTTGGCGATGGTGTCTTGAACATCCACGAGTACCAGACTTTCTGTGAGCTCCAGTTTCAAGCGGGATGGCTCGAAATGGTATTTATGCAAAAGCGCTTCAATCTGTTTTACAAATCCCGGCTGACTAAATTGTCTGGCGCTGACGTTCACCGCCAATTTCAACTGCAAAGTCGACCCACTTCCAGCCCAGAGTTGCAATTGTTGGCATGCCGTTTCCAGCACCCAAGCGCCGATGGGCAAGATCAATCCACTCTCTTCAGCGACGGGAATGAATTGTGCGGGCGCGACGAACCCCTGTTCCGCATTGAACCAGCGCAGCAACACTTCTGCGCCGGTGATCTGATGGTTCTCATCCACTTGCATCTGGTAATAAAGCTGCATCTCCTGATGTGCCAGCGCAAGCCGCAGCTTGCTCTCCATCATGGCGCGTGTCTCTACGGCCGACTGCATGGCAGTCTCAAAGAAACTGACGCGGTTGCGGCCTGCATTCTTGGCCTGATACATGGCGGTATCGGCACGCTTGAGCAACTCCTCCAACTTGGTGTCTTTTCCCATGAACAGGCACACCCCGACACTGACACTGCAATGGTGTCTGTATTTATTCAGCCGATAAGGCTCGTTCAAGGTGGCGACGATCTTCGCCGCGACGCCCTCGGCCTGATTTGCGGACTGGATCGCGCTTTCACCCAAATCCTGCAGGATGACCACGAACTCGTCACCACCCAAGCGCGCTACGGTATCGCTTTCGCGCACGCATCCTTTGATGCGTTCCGCCACTTCGATCAACAACAGGTCACCCACATCATGCCCCTTGGTATCGTTGAGTATCTTGAAGTTGTCCAGATCCATGAACATCAACGCACCATGCATGCCATTGCGATGGCTTGTCACCAACGCTTGCTCCAACCTATCCATCAGTAATCGACGGTTCGGCAATTGCGTGAGGTGGTCATAGAAAGCCAGACGATGCACTTCCTCTTCGGCGCGTTTGCGTTCACTGATGTCCATAAAGATGGCGACGTAATGGCTGATCTCGCCCGCTGTGTCATGCACAGTGGTGATGGTGAGCCACTTGGGATACAGCGAGCCGTCTTTGCGCTTGTCCCACATCTCACCCGACCATGAACCGTTCTCACGCAGGCTGTGCCACATAGCCTGATAGAACTCCGCATCATGGCGATCAGACTGCAGGATTCTGGGGTTCCTACCGATGGCTTCCTCGGCGCTGTAGCCGGTGAGTTTTTCGAACGATTTATTGACGCTGATGATGTTGGCCCGGGCATCGGTGACCAGAATGGCTTCCTGCGTCTCGAATGCGATGGAAGCGATGCGCATCTTCTCGTCCGTCAACTTGCGCTCTGTGATGTCTTGCACGGTGCCGAGCGACAACATCGGCTTACCACTCGAATCATAGTGAGTGTGGCCGCATTCGCTCACCCACTTGATACGGCCATCGGCAAACAACAAACGATGTTCGATAGCATATTTGCTGTGGTTGGCGACAGAATCGGTATAACTGCGATGGACCAACTCACGATCTTCGGGGTGGATGCGTTCGACAAAAGCTTCATAGGTGGCAGCGAACTTTTCAGGGTCGATCTCGAAGATACGGAATATCTCACTCGACCAGTTCAGATTATTGCGGATCAGATCCAGTTGCCAGTGTCCAAACTTACCCAGATGTTGCGCTTCCTCCAGCATGGCTTCATGCAACTTGATCTGGCTGATATCGGTGCGCATGGCGATGTATTGCCGCGGCTTGCCCGCATCATCCAGCATCGGCACGATGGTGGTGTTCACCCAATAGTGGCTACCGTCCTTGGCGCGATTGCACAGCTCACCGTGCCACACCTCTCCGGAAGCAATGGTGCGATACATCTCGCGAAAAAATCCGGCGGCGTGATGCCCGGAGTTGAGCAGGCGATGGTTGTGTCCGATCAACTCTTCGCGCGCATAGCCACTGATGGCACAGAACTTGTCGTTGACATAGGTGATGCTACCTTTGATATCGGTGATCGCCACGATGGCATGCTGGTCGAGCGCGAACTTCTGCTGTTCAAGTTCGACCAAGACGCGATTCAATTCCCGCCGTGGTGCCTCACCGCTTTGCGCGGATTGAAGTATGCGGCTGATGTTTTCTATAAGCTTCACAGCGTTCTTCTTTCGTTCAATTGTTTATGGAACTCATCCAACGGCACATGCCTGCCAGCGCATCTTGCTTGGTGTGATCATTTCATTTTCTCCCTTGATTTATGTTTTTCACATTTGATCCTTGCCTCTGCTCATCTGTGATTGAAGCACGACCCAACAGTTTTTCAAATTGATCGATTGGCATCGGTTTGCCAAAGAAATAACCTTGGAATGCATGGCAACCGCGCAAATCCAGGAATTCCTGTTGCTCTTTGGTCTCCACGCCCTCGGCGATGACGTTCAAGCCCATCGCTTCGGTCATCGCGATGATGGTCTGCACGATGGCGGCATCGTTGGGGTCGGTGGTGATGTCGCGCACGAAGCTCTGGTCGATCTTGATCTGATCCAATGGCAGACGTTTCAAATATTGCAACGACGAATAGCCTGTACCGAAGTCGTCCATAGAAAAGCTGATCCCCAGCAGTTTCAGTTCGCGCATCTTGGAGATGGTGTCTTCGACGTTCTCCAATACGGTACTTTCGGTGAGTTCGAGTTTTAGGTGTGAAGGCCGCGCGCCCGTATCAAGCAATATTCGACGCACTTGATCGACGAAATCTTTGCTGCGGAACTGTTTGGCGCTGACGTTGACCGCCAAGGTGAGGTCGCAGGTCAGTCTATCGCGTTGCCAAGCCTTCAGTTGTTGGCAGGCAACACGCAGGGCCCACAACCCCATCGCCACGATCTGCCCTGTCTCTTCGGCCAGCGGGATGAATTGCGCTGGCGATACCAACCCTCGCTGCGGATGCTCCCAACGCATCAAGACCTCGGCACCTAAAGGAAGTTGTTTTGCATCCACTTGTATCTGGTAGTGCAGACGTAGTTGTTGCCCCTGTATCGCCGCATCCAACTCTGCTTCAAGCTCGATACGCGCATTGATGGCGGCTTGCATCGCAGGATCATAGAAACGGATGGTGTTACGTCCAGCCTGCTTTGCTTGATACATGGCAATGTCGGCGTACTTGAACAAGTCATCCACGTTCTCTGCATAACCCTTGAACATCATCACGCCGATACTGGGCGAAGTCAGATGGGTATGTTCTGCCAAGATGTAACGTTCACTCAAAGCCGCGCGTATCTTCTCGGCGACCACCTCCGCGTGCGTCGCCGCTTCTTGTTGCAGGGTACTCAATCCATCCAGAATGACGATGAATTCATCGCCGCCCAAACGGGCGACCGTATCACCTTCACGCATCGCGCCTTGCAAGCGGCGTGCGACTTCGCGCAACAGCATGTCGCCAACATCATGCCCTTTGGTGTCGTTGAGTTTTTTGAAATTATCCAGATCGAGCAACATCAATGCGCCGTAGCGACCATTACGCGCACTCACTGCCAACGCTTGCAACGCGCGCTCCATCAACAAACGACGGTTCGGCAGATGGGTAAGTGCATCGTAGAAGGCTAACTGATGGATGTGATGTTCTTTTTCTTTGCGTTCCGAGATGTCCAGGAAGGTGGCGACCGCACCGATGGTCCTACCTTCCTTGATGATCGGATGTGACCAATACTCAACAGGTACTGCAACCCCGTCTTTGCGCCAGAACACTTCTTTGTCAGTGTTAGAGGGTTGGTTGAGCCTGAATGCCTGATACATGATGCAGTCACTCGCGGGATAAGGCTTGCCATCGGCATGCGAGTGATGGATCAGGGTATGGACGTGTCGCCCCAATACCTCTTGCTCACTATCGAAACCCAGGATCTTCAAGAACGCCGCGTTGACAAAGGTACAGTTTCCTTCCACATCCACACCGTACATCCCTTCGGTGATGGCATCCATCATCCGCTGTAGGTTCTGTTGCGACTCCTCCAAAGCCCGCTGTGCTGCTTTATGTTCACGGATGTCACGACAAGCGCCATAAACCCTACCGTTTGGTAACAACACCGCATTCAACTCCATCGGTATCTTGATGCCGCCTTTGGTGACCAGGCGTATCTCGAACACATGTCGTTTGCCTGTGGCAACCATCTGCTGGCCACCATAGCGATATCTTTCGCGCCATTCTTCCGGAACGAGTTCGAATACGGTCTTGCTATACAACTCGTCGCGGTCATAGCCCAGCAATTCGATCACGTTGTCATTCACATAGGTGATGCGCCCGCTTTGCTCGGAGATGAATACGGCATCAGGGGCGTTCTGCAAAGTCATGCGTAGCTGCTCTTCGCTTTCGCGCACGGCATAGATCATGGCTTCAGAGACTTGCTCGGAATGGGCGGTCAACTCGCGATGCGCCTTCTCCAGGTCAGCCAGCTCTTGTGAGTTCATTCGGGCCATGCGTTGATCGAACAAACTAGCTAGCAAACCACCACCGAACCAGACCAATGCGGTCATCGACAACATCAAAGCCATGATGTTCGGCTCGATATGCAAGACATCGGTGAGGCACATACCCCCTTCTGGGATGTGCATCCCCAGCATGGCGGTGTAGTGCATCGAGGAGATCGCCAAACCCATGACCACCGAGCCCAACACCGTGCGCGGAAAAGTAGCGAGCTTGACCCAGTCTTGCCGATACATGATGAACATCGCCCCCCAGGAGGCAACGATGGCGATCACCACTGAGAGCACGAATATCCAAGGCTCATAGGTGATGGCCGGCGACATCTTGAGGGCATCCATGCCCATATAGTGCATGGTGCTGATCCCAGCCCCCATCAATACACCACCGACCAATATGCGGCGAGGTCGTACTTGAACATCGCGCAACACTCTAAACCCGAGCAATGCTGAGACGATCGCGGGAACGAGTGACAGCGCAGTCAATTGAGGATCGAAACCGATAGCGATGGGCAGATGTAAAGCCAGCATGCCCACGAAATGCATAGACCAGATAGCGAGCCCCAGCGTACTCCCGCCAGCGAGCATCCAGATGGTGGCAGTATGCCCCGTATTCTCGCGCATGCGCTGGGCATGGGTAAGCGCGGTGAATGAGCCGAGGATGGCGATCAACACGGAAAAAGCGACCAACGGGATATTCCAAGTGATAGGCACAACACCCCTTTTTAATTGAACTTGATACGATGCTACCTAAGTGAGTAACCAGAAAAACACCGAAGAACAGCAGAAATCCCCCTCTTTCCCCCCACTCAAACTTATCATTTTTAAATGAGCCTAGCGTTCCTATCGGCATCTTCCTTGATTCCTTTAGGAAAAGGATAGTTAAGTGCCTTTATGTTCCTCTCCCCACCCCTCCCCCACCGAGAGAGTGGTCTTGATCAGAGTTTCTCTCAGGCTTGGAATAATTGCGGTGGCAAGGCGTCTTGTCAGGTTCAGGCAGGCCATTTCGATAAGCTCAAGACATGCCCATCAATATCACTCAGGACTTGCCCTTCGATGTTACTCAGGACAGGCTTATCCGCCACGCAAGCGATATAATCGCACATCGTTTTTACTTCCACCCCGGAGCCACCGCCATGTCGCACAATCTGTTCAACTCCCGCCAAACGCTTACTCTTGCCAACGGAACAACGTCCACGCTGTATTCCCTACCCGCCCTCGAAAAAGCTGGCGTTGGCAATATCTCGCGTCTGCCAGTCTCCATCCGCATCGTGCTGGAATCGGTATTGCGCAACTGCGATGGCAAGAAAGTGACTGAGCAACATATCCGTGAGTTGGCAAACTGGAAACCGAACGCGGAGCGCACGCAAGAGATTCCGTTCATCGTGGCGCGTATCGTGTTGCAAGACTTCACCGGTGTGCCCTTGCTGGCCGACCTCGCCGCCATGCGCGATGCGGCAGCCAAAGCGGGCAAAGACCCCAAGGTCATCGAGCCGTTGGTGCCGGTGAATCTGGTGGTGGATCACTCGGTGCAGATCGACAGCTACAACAACCCGAACGCGCTCAAGATCAACATGGAGATGGAGTTCGAGCGCAACACCGAGCGCTACCGCTTCATGAAATGGGGCATGCAGGCGTTCAACACCTTTAAGGTCGTACCACCCGGCATCGGCATCGTGCACCAGGTGAACCTGGAATA
>JBAYTV010000028.1:0-10109 GCA_041675405.1 Sideroxydans sp.
CGGCGCGATGGATTATATGGCAAAACATGGGGCCAAACGCGCGCGCCCGGCCGAGTTGGTGCCCGGTACTTTGCGCATCATCTCCGTGCGCATGAACTACTATCCGGAGCATGCAAAAGACACGGATGAAGTGCTGCAAGACGCTAGCCGTGCCTTTGTGTCGCGCTATGCCTTGGGGCGCGACTACCACAAGGTGTTGCGCAGTCGTTTGGAGAAGTTGGCGCAGCAGATTCGTGATGAAGTCGCATGCCAATGTCGTGTATTCACCGACAGTGCTCCGGTGTTGGAAGTGGAATTGGCGCAGAAAGCACAGCTCGGCTGGCGTGGTAAACACACCTTGCTACTGTCGCGTGAACAAGGCTCGTGGTTCTTCATCGGCGAGATATTCATCGACCTGCCACTCCCTGTTGACGAGGCTCAAGACAATCACTGCGGCACCTGCAATGCCTGCATAGCCATCTGTCCCACACAAGCCATCACTGCGCCTTACCAACTTGATGCGCGGCGCTGCATCTCCTACCTCACCATCGAACTTAAAGACAGCATTCCTGTCGAGTTGCGTCCCCTAATCGGCAACCGCATCTATGGTTGCGACGATTGCCAACTGGTGTGTCCGTGGAATCGCTTCGCACATAGGTCCGTCGAACCCGACTTTGCCATCCGCAATGGTTTGGATGACGCCAGCCTTATCGAACTTTTTGCATGGGATGAATCGGTGTTCCAAGCGAGGCTGGCGGGCAGCCCCATCTACCGCATCGGTCACGGACAATGGTTGCGCAACATCGCCGTCGCGCTAGGAAATGCGCCCAGAACGGCGGATGTCATCGCAGCCTTGCAAACGAGAGCCCAACACTCATCCAACATCGTTCGAGAGCACGTGGAATGGGCGCTTCACAGGCATCTAGGGGGATAAATTTCTTGACAATTTTGGCCGCTCCCCTAAAATGCGCGCCTCTTTTGGGTTGTTAGCTCAGCTGGTAGAGCAGCGGACTCTTAATCCGTTTGTCGCAGGTTCGATCCCCGCACAGCCCACCAATTAAGAAAAGAGCGGCTTAAGGTTCATTCCTTAAGCCGCTCTTTTTTTAGCGTGACTAAAACGTGACAAAGTGACCACCTTCCCTCCACGATTAGACTCAATGCGGCTTGCGGCTGCGGCCAAGTGTTCTGTCATACGGCACAGGTTGGATCAGGCCGGTACGCGGCGGGCAAAACGGATTTGCGGCATATTTGAAGGATGCTGCATAATGGCCGTCAGAAGCTGCGATTACTGGGATGAGAGTGCGCTGCAGCAGGGGTTGATCATCGGAAACTGACTGGAAGGGTTCACGCGTGGACATCAGGAAAGTCACCATCCTCGGCGGTTACGGCAGGACCGGGGAAAAAGAGCGGGTCGGCCAGGTTGACCTCGGCATGGGGGATCTGCTCAGCATCGTGGGGCCGACCGGGTCCGGAAAAACTGCGCTGATCAATGACATCGGCCTGTTCGCCGACGAAGACACACCCTCTAGGAGACGCATCCTCATCAACGACGCCACCCCGTCGGAAGATTTTCTGGATAACCCCGCCAAGAACCCCATCGCACTGATCACTCAGCACACCGGCTTTCTGTCCGACATGAGGGTCGCCCATTTTCTCGATATTCATGCCAGGGTCAGGAAGACGCCCAACCCTGATTCGATCGTGGCAGACGTACTGGATTTCGCCAACCAGCTGACCGGCGAGCCGATCATTGTGGACAGTGCCATGACCGAGTTGTCCGGCGGGCAGAGCCGTGCGTTGCTGATAGCGGATGCGGTGATCATCGGCAATTCCCCGATCATCCTGCTGGATGAGATCGAGAACGCAGGAATCAACCTGACACGCGCACTGGACCTGTTGCGCAAGTACGAGAAGATATTCATCTTCGTCACACACGATCCGAGGATCGCCCTGTCCTCGGACTACCGGATCGCCATGAAGGGGGGAGCGATGCAGGACTCGCTCATCACCAGCCCCGAGGAGAAACGGGTCGGCGAACGGGTCACGCACATGGACAACGTCATCGTCGGACTGCGCGAGCAGATACGCTCGGGCGGGCGCGTGCAGGAGAAGGAGTTCCAGGCCGTCCTAGAACTTGCGTGGCATGCGGGAGAACGATCATGAAACTCATCATGTGCGCCGGGCCGCCCACCAGCGGCAAGACCACCGTGCTGCGGCAGGTCGTGCGCAAGCTCATCCGCAAGGGGCGGCGTCTCGCCTATCTCAAGGTTGATGTCCAATTCGCGGATGAGGACAAGCAATTTGCCGAGGAATTCGGCATACCCGCCAAGAAGGTCTATTCCGGCGAGGTGTGCCCCGATCACGTCAGTGTGCTGGTGCTCGGGGATGCGGTGAAATGGGCGGAAAAGGAGGGGGCAGACCTGATCGTTGAGACAGCCGGATTGTGCCTGCGCTGCGCGCCCTACATCGAAGGCTCGCTCGGCATCGTGGTGCTGGAGGCGACCAGCGGCATGAACCTGCCGCGCAAGATCGGTGCGATGCTCTCGCTGGCGGACATCGCGGTGGTGACCAAGATCGATCTGGTCTCGCAGGCGGAACGGGAAGTCTTCCGTGCCAACATCATGGATGCCGCCGCGCTCGATGTGGTGGAAGTCGACGCGTTGCGGGGTATCGGCATCGACCGTCTGGTCAGGCGGATCGAACGCGCCGGGGATGTCAAGTCCCCACTCCTACTCAAGGGTAGCCCGCCGGTCGCGGTCTGCACCATCTGCGCCGGCAAGAAGAACATCGGCTGGGAACACCATTTCGGCGTGTTGCGCACGCTGGACTCCGATCCGTTCTACCGGGGTGAATGATGGAAGAGGGTATCAGCAAGATTCTGGGTTCGTTGCCGGGGAAGGATTGCGGGCAATGCGGTTTCAAAACCTGCGCCGAGCTGGCCGCATTCGCGGCAGCCCATCCCGCCGTGCTGGACCGTTGCGTCCATCTGCCGCATCCAGTCAAGGCGCCGCCCGCCGCGCCCGAGCTGGTCGCGGAGAAGATCACCTGGGTCGATGCGCTGGACCGCGATTACGACTTCATCCTGGAGCCCTTCCCGGAAGACCCGGGGCCGCGTGAAGTCATCGTGCCGTTCAATCCGGCCAATGTTGAAAAGCTCGGCATCAGGAAAGGTGACATCCTGTACGGCCGCCCTTCCATGACCGGCTGCCCAGTAACCCATGTGGGAGTGGTGGTCGAGGAGCCCGACTATTTCAACGGCATCATCATCTGGTGCATCGTGGGACTGCTGGCTGCGCGCGAGCGCGGCAAGGAGATCGGTGATTACCACATCATCGCCTACGAAGGACTGGTGAGGCACAGCCGGCATGAACTCCAGATCGGCAGGCGCTACTATTTTCTGCCGCGCAACTGCGTGATGATGTCCAGACACTCCGGCCTGGTCAATGCACTGGCAAGAAGGCCCAATGGCTTGCGGGCGCGGGTCGAAGGGATATGGATAAGCTGAGCAGGCCGGCGCGGCCGGGCGGAGGGTTGTGTGCCATGCTGCGAGATGCGCGGTCGCGAGGGGCTAACGGCCACACGGTCGTATCAGGGTCTGGGGCACGGCATGGCGATCTTGCCCAGCGTACCCATGGTGCAGGGACCGATGACCATGGCATCGCCGGGGTTGGAGCCAGAAGCCATCGGCGCGCGTGCCAGTCCTGAATACCGAACACCAGACGCTACTGCGAACACGGGGATGAGGTAGGCGATGCCGCTGTGGGGGATCAGCGTCTTTGCGCGGTGACTAAAACTCTACCGATGGACGTATGACGAGCGTCAGCTTGTTTTCTTTTGTATCTTTAAGTAGTCCCGAATATTCATCAGGACTGGTCCAGATGAAACCAGTGCTGAAGGTCGGGATGAACTTGTAACCGAACAGCGGAATCTTCTTTCCCGCAATCAATTCGGAGCGCACCAACTTGCCGCCGTGCTGCAAGAAATGCAGGCGGAAATCGAAGTTGGTGTTCTCCAGCCACGTCGGGTATTGGGAGCGCAGATCAGTGTTGTTGCGATGCAGGTTGATGTAGGTGACGTTGTTCACCTCATGGTTGCGGTTGAACTTGCCGCCGAAACGAAAGCTCCATGAGAGTTTCTCATCGTCGTACTCCAGTTTGCCCTTGATCTTCCATTCCAACTCGCACCATTCGTCATCTACCAAGGTGTTGCTCTTGATGTGCTTGGTGCCCGCGCTGAAGAGATAGCCGGTGTAGCCGTAGTTGTTGCCTTTGCGTTTCTCTTTGGGACGTTTCAGTTTTGCCACGTTGCCAAAGAAAAGAGAGACAGCCCACGGTTCTTGGAAGCCGGCAGTCAGCGAATCGATGATGTTGAAGTTGCTGCCGATGTCGCCCTGTTTGTAGAAGTCGGGCGAGTGCTTCTTGAGATACGTGCCCAGCAGTGGCATGGGGTACATGCTCGCCTCGACCAACATGTACTGCGGGACTAATGAATCTTTGATGAGTTCACGCAATATGACTGCTTCACTGTTTGAGTTGATGGTGGGAATGGGTTTGTGCGTCAGCGGGATGTTGTAGCCCACATCGGTGTAGTAAGGATCTAGCTCGTACACGAACTCAGTCTTCGCTTCAGTCGTCGCTTCACCATCGTCATCCTCGTCATTGGCAAAGGCACTGCCGATGCAGCAGAACAGCAAGCAACATGCGATGGCAGAGAGTTGAACTGGATGCGGATGCTTCCATGTGAACGAGATGGGCATGGTGCAGGATTCTAACTGCTGAATCCTGCTTTGGGGGCGTGATTGCCTAGCGCTTCCCCGATGAAAACGTTGGGCTATTTCTAAATTAGAAGAATTCGTCGTTCCCGCGAAGGCGGGAACCTAGTTGAATCAACAAATGGGATCCCCGCCTGCGCGGGGATGACGACTTAATCAAAGTGACATTGCCTGCTTATCGCAGCGTCGATCTTGAGAGGGCGATAGCTGGACTCACTTCGCGCCGCAGTATCTTTCCATTCTTGGTGCGCGGGAAATCTTTGGCGATGTAGAGCGTCTTGGGCGCTTTGTAAGCGGCCAGGTGTTCGCGCCCGAATGCCAACAACTCGTCTGCCGTAGTCGTGCTGCCCGCATGCAAGATGGCGTAGGCCACGACGAGCACCTTGTCCTTTTCGATCTCTTCGCCCACCGAGGCGCAATCGGCGACTGCTGGGTGTGACTTCAACACACGCTCGATCTCGTACGGCGAGACGCGATAGCCGAAGCTCTTGATGATGTCGTCCTTGCGCCCCAAGAACCAGATGTAGCCATCGGCATCGTAGCGCGCGTAGTCGCCCGTGAAGAACCAGCCGTCATGGCGCAACTTGGCGGTCTCTTCGGGCAGATTCCAATATTCCAAGAACAAGCCGGGATCGTTGTCCGGCACGCTGATCATGCCTTCCTCACCAATTGCCACAGTCTGCAAAGTCTCTGGGTCCAGCAGTTGGATGGCATGGCCGGGTTGCGGGAAACCCGCCGAACCGGGACGAATCGGGCGCGACTTGGTTTGGCACAGGTAGTAAGAGAACTCCGACATGCCGACCGCTTCGTAGATGTCCACGCCAAAACGCTCGCGCCATTGCGTCAGCACTTCATCCGAGAGATGTTCGCCCGCACTCATGCAGTGGCGCAGGCTGGGCACGTCGGCTTGGGTGAGATCGCTCTTCTGCACGATCTGGCGATAGATGGTCGGCACACCCACGAAGATGGTGGCGCTATGTTTCTTGATGAGGCGCGGCCAGGTGTTCGCATCGTTCTTACCTTCATGCACGATGACGGTCTTGCCGAGATACAGCGGATCCATCAATCCGGAACCCAGCACATAGGTCCAGTTGAATTTGCCCGAGTGCATGATGCGGTCACCCTCGGGGGCGAAGTCGAACCAGTACGTCGAAGCGGGGGTGCGGCCGATCATGGCGCGATGCGCATGCAACACGCCTTTGGGATAGCCCGTCGTGCCCGAGGTGTACACCAGATAGGCAGGGTCGGTCGCCTTGGTGGGGTGCGGTGCTTCCCACTGTTTGATGGCGGCCAATGCGGTGTCGAGGTCTTGCACATCCAAGCCGGCGACGGCCTCCACCGCGCCGGGGCCCGAAAGTAGGACATGGCGCAGATTGGCGGCGTCATGCAATTTATCTTTGAGGGTCGCCCACGCGGCCTTGTCGGTGACGAGTACCGATGCGCCCGAGTCTTGTGCCAGATACACCACCTCTTCTGCGGTGAGCAAAGTCGAGGTCGGCACGGCGATCGCGCCGCGTTTCATCGCACCGAGGAACGCGGTGGGGTAGTCCAAGCTGTTCGGTAAGCGTACCAATACGCGTTCGCCCACACCCACGCCGAGATCGCGCAACACTTGGCCGAAACGACTGGTGCGTTCCGCCAAGCCGGCGAAGGTGATCTGCGAGGTGCCGAGTTTGTCGTCCTCCACGATCATTGCGATGTTGTTAGCGGCGGGTTTGCCCAGATGCGCATCCGTGCAGGCGACGCCGATGTTGAAGAGCTCGGGGACTTGCCACACCCAAGGGGCGAATGGTTTGAGATCGGACATTCTGCCTCCTAAAGGATGATGCCGTACGGCCAGTTCTCGCGTACCACTTGCGCTGGCATGAGTTTAAGAACAGTAAGCGCGAACTCGGTGTCGGCGGGGGTGAGGGCGCGCAATGAATATGCTCTAAGCAAAGTCTGCAAAGCTTTACCGAACATCGGCGGATCCAGCATCTCGCCTTCGAACTTGATGGCACCGCCCAGCAGCGCATCGGCCTCGATGGCGGCTTTCAAGATCATGATCTTGGTGGCCACTTCACTAGGGGAGGGCGTGTAAGCGACCTTGCACAGATGGATGTGCGCGGGATGGATGACTTGCTTGCCGGTCAATCCGTTCGCTGCTTCTTGGCAGGCATGTTTATAGACGATGTGCGATTCGTTCTCGCCATGCAAGTCCAGCCAGCGACGCACATCGTGCGGCTCCAAGAAGTTGGTAGGCATGCTGCTGGAGCCGATCAATGTCTCCACACCGCCGATGACGCCCTTACCTGCGATACGTGCCTCGAACATGATTTGGTTGAGGTAATACTTCAGCTCTTCCGTCCAATGCTCTGGTGTGATCTGGATACCCATCGCTTTGGAGAAGTCATGGATACCGAACACCACGTGCTTCACCGTGCTGTACTGCATCAACTCGGGTGCGATCTTGAGAGACTTTGGATGTTCGATGATGGGTTGGATTGTGATGGGGTGTTTCAGCCCGACGAGAAAGCTGGAGAGGTCGCGCACTTCTGGCGCACCGTAGGCTTCACCCGCTTTTGCCAGCATCACCACATCGATGAATTCCGACATGTCCTTCACCAGCGCCATGTCCTTTTCGTATTCTTCGGTGCGGAACGGATTGACGCGGATGGCGATGGCTACTTCATGTCTGCGTTGGAAGTGGGGCAGCTCTTGCCTGAGAAGTTGGCGACTCAGCTCTTTCTGGCGACAGCCATCTTCCAAGTCGAAAATGAGAGTATGAGCATGGGTGGCATGTGCATGTTTCTTCATGCGCAACGCAGCCGCTTCCAGATCTTCGTAGATGCCCAGGGCGGGCGAATACTTGACGGGCGGGTAATACAGTTGGATGCCGGGCCAGTAGCCACCCAGCATGCTGGTGTCAATATTCCTGGCGTTGTGTTTTTTGCCTTCGGTCGTCATATCGCCTCCTGTACCACTCACTCAAGATGATTCAGATAATGATGCTCATTGGTCAGACACATGCCCAAACGCCACTCCATAGGTTTGTCGCCATAGGTATAAGAGACGCGCTCGATACGCAAAAGAGGCGTGTGTGACTTGATACCGAGGATGGACGCCGTCGCTGCATCGGCACCTATCGCACTCAAACGCTCTTCCGCGCGCACCATGCGGATGCCGAGCTGAGATTCGTACATGCGATACATCGACCCGTTGAAAGACTCTATCAATGCGGTGTTCACGCCCTTGAAGTTGGCGGCGGGAAGGATGATGTGATCGAGGATGGTCGGCTTGTCTGCCAGCAGGAGCAGGCGCTTGATCTCGATGATGGCGCTGCCAGTCTTGATGCCAAGTTGCTGAGCTGGCTGAGCCGGTGCTTTGCTGCGTTCGCAACTCAACAGGCGGTTGTCCAATAACTCCTTACTTCCATCCGTTGCCACGAGGCGCAAGAATCTCAACTTCACACCATCTTCGGAGTGGGTCGATACGAACGTGCCCTTTCCCTGACGCCGATTGAGGATGTTCTCTGCAGCGAGTTCGTCGATGGCTTTTCTCACCGTGCCTTGGCTCACGCCGAATTGGGCTGCCAGCTCCATCTCGCTGGGAATGGGGCTGCCGGGGCTCCACTTGCCCGCGATCAGGCTTTGCGTGATCAGCGCCTTGATCTGCCGGTAGAGCGGCTGAAACACAGGGGATGATTTGGTTTCGGGCATGTCGGTCATGGTTTGAAGAGGTATGGCGATATTTATAACATGCAAAAAATCACAAGTCCAGCATCTTATGACTTATAGAAGATATAAGAATTTCATTGACACTGATTTTGTGCGTGGCTAGAATCGGTTGGCGTTTTAAGAATGATCTTGGAAAAGCATTCGCCCACGAAAAGCACGAACGAACACGAACAAAACCTAAACGTTGCACTTTTCGTGAGTTTCGTGTTTATCGTGGATAAGTGGGTTGTTCTGAGAGATATTCATGTTGTGCAACTCATTAGGGGAAGCCTATGAACAAGTACTTTCGGCCGCGCCGCTCGATGCTCTATGTGCCAGGCTGCAACACACGCTTTCTGGAGAAGGCGCGCACGCTACCTGCGGACTCGCTGATCTTGGATCTGGGAGACCCCATCCTGCTCGCGGCCAAAGAGAGCTCGCGCCAGAACGTGGTGGATGCCATCAAGCAAGGTGGTTACGGTGAACGCGAACTCGTGGTGCGCGTCAATGATCTGGCATCGCCCTGGGGACATGACGACATCAAAGCGGTGGCAAAGCTGGATATCGATGCAGTCCTGTTCACCAATATCGAAAGCCGGCAGAACGTACTCGACGCCATCGATGCTTTGGATAAGGCAGGCGGGCAGGATGTGCCGGTGATGGTGATGATACAGAGTCCCTTGGCGGTGCTGCATGGGGAAGAGATCGCCAGTGCGTCCGACCGCATCGCCTGCATGATCGTGGCGACCTCGGACCTTATCTCGCAGATGTATGCCCACACCACCAAAGACCGCTTCCCCTTGCTCACCAGTCTGTCCATGGTGATCCTGGCGGCGCGTGCCTACAATCGCGGTGTGGTCGACGGCATCAACAGTCATCTGAAGAACATGGAAGCCTTCGAGTACGCTTGTCGATTGGGACGCGATCTGGGTTTCGATGGAAAGTCCTTGGTGCATCCCTTGCAACTCGCTTACGCCAATGATGCTTACACACCCAAGCAAGTCGAGGTGCTCACCGCGCGCGAGATCATCACCGCGCTGTCCGAGGCGAATGCGGCAGGGCGTGGCACCGTGGTCGTGAACGATAGACTGGTCGAGCATCACCATATCAAGTCAGCACAACGCCTGCTGAACATGAGCGAGATGATCCAAAAATTGGAAGCTTCCTATGCATAAATCAAAACCCCCTTTCGCGCTCGGACGCGGCAACTTCTTCGAGGATTTTCACATCGGGCAGGTTTTTCAACATGCCACACCGCGCACGGTGACCGATGGCGATAGCGCCTTGTATATCGCGCTCACGGGCAGTCGCCATCTGCTGCACAGCGCGCAACCTGTCGCGCATGCCTTAGGCTATCGGGATAGGACGATAGACGACCTGCTCGCATTCCACATCGCCTTTGGCAAGACCGTATCCGACATCTCAGTCAATGCGGTTGCCAATCTGGGTTATGCCGACATCCGTTTCCTGATGCCTGTGTATGCGGGGGACACGCTGAGCACCACCTCCACCGTCATCGGCCTCAAACAAAATTCCAATGGAAGCAGTGGCGTGGTCTATGTGCATTCGGTGGCGCGCAATCAACATCACCAGATCGTCATCGAATGGAAGCGCTGGGTCATGGTGCACAAGCAAGACCAGACCGTCACCGCACCAGCGACACA
>JBAYTV010000029.1:0-9729 GCA_041675405.1 Sideroxydans sp.
CATCGAAGAACGTACCGTCGGACCTAGCCTGGGTGCGGACAACATCCAACGCGGCTTCGACTCCACCAAGATCGGCTTCATCGCCATCGCCATCTTCATGATCGCTTACTACCTCATGTTCGGCACCATCTCGGTACTGGCCTTGGGAGCCAACCTGCTGTTGCTGGTCGCTTTGCTCTCCATGCTGCAAGCCACACTTACCTTGCCGGGCATGGCGGGTATCGCGCTGACCTTGGGTATGGCGATCGACTCCAACGTGTTGATCAACGAGCGTATCCGTGAAGAGTTGCGCAACGGAGTGCCGCCGCAGATGGCGATCCACACCGGTTACGAGAATGCGTTCGCCACCATCCTCGACTCCAACATCACCACCCTCATCGCAGGTATTGCACTGTTCATGTTCGGCTCCGGCCCCATCAAAGGCTTCGCTGTCGTGTTGTGCTTGGGCATCATCACCTCGATGTTCAGCTCGGTGTTGGTATCGCGTGCGATGGTCAATCTGTTCTACGGTCGTAAGCCACGACTCAACAAAGTCGCGATCGGATAAGGGGTAAGACTATGGAATTCTTCAAGATCAAAAAAGACATCCCGTTCATGAGTTACGGGAAAGTGACCACCAGCATCTCCTTGCTGACGTTCCTGTTGGCAGTGTTCTTTCTGGGGACCAAGGGACTCAACTTCGGTGTGGACTTCACCGGCGGTACCGTGATGGAAGTGCACTACTCACAATCCGCCGACCTGGACAAGGTTCGCGGCAAACTGACAGAGATCGGCCTGCATGATTCCGTGGTGCAGAACTTCGGTTCCAGCAAAGACGTGTTGATCCAAGTGCCACTGAAACAAAACAAGGTCGGCGCGAAACTCTCAGACAACGTGTTGGAAGCACTGCGCGCACAAGATGCGAGCGTCGAACTGCGGCGCGTCGAGTTCGTCGGTCCTCAAGTCGGCAAGGATCTGGTTGAGAACGGCGCGATGGCTTTGCTGCTGGTGTCGCTCGGTATCGTGGGTTATCTGTGGGTGCGCTTCGAGTGGAAGTTCGGCCTCGCCGCCATCATCGCGAACTTGCATGACGTGGTCATCATCTTGGGTTTCTTCGCCTTCTTCCAATGGGAGTTCTCGCTCTCCGTATTGGCGGCGGTGTTGGCCGTGTTGGGTTACTCGGTGAACGAGTCCGTGGTCGTGTTCGACCGGATCCGCGAGAACTTCCGCAAGATGCGCAAGACCGAAGTCGCCGAGATCATCGACAACGCCATCACCCGCACCATGTCGCGCACCATCATCACCCACGGCAGCACGCAGATGATGGTCACCTCCATGTTGTTCTTGGGCGGCGCCACCTTGCACTATTTCGCATTGGCACTGACCATCGGCATCCTGTTCAGCATCTACTCCTCGGTACTGGTCGCCAGTCCCTTGTTGATGATGTTCGGCGTATCACGCGAAGATTTCATCAAGCCAGAGAAGACCGAAGCTGAAGAAGTGCTGCCCTAACTATTCGCCTCGCTAGCCCCTCTGATGGAACTACTAGCCAATCCACTAAGCCAGCAAGCTGGCAAGTGGCTGGTTATCCCATCGGGGGAGGTGGGTGAGGGAACGATCTCGGAATAACGCTGAACATGGAAATCCTCACCGCATTCTTAGACATCGTCCTGCATCTGGATGCGCATCTACTGGCATTAGTGCAGGAGTACGGCGTGTGGGTCTATGCCATCCTGTTCGTCATCATCTTTGCCGAGACGGGGCTAGTCGTCGCCCCCTTCCTGCCGGGCGACTCGCTGCTGTTCGTCACGGGTGCGTTGTGCGGCATGGGTTCGCTGGAACTACAGATATTGATGCCGTTGCTCATCGTGGCGGCATTCAGTGGTGACAACACCAACTACTGGATCGGGCGACTGCTAGGGTTGCGCTTACTCAATCATGCCAGCCAAAAACTCATCAAGCACGAACATCTAGAGAAGACCCACCTGTTCTTCGACAAGCACGGCGGCAAGACCATCATCTTCGCGCGCTTCCTTCCCGTCATCCGTACCTTCGCCCCGTTCGTGGCGGGCATCGGCACTATGAACTACCGCTCCTTCGTCATGTTCAGCGCGATCGGAAGCGTGGCATGGGTCGGTAGCTTGACCATCGCCGGTTACTTCTTCGGCAACATCCCCATCATCAAGAACAACCTCACCCTGATGATCTTGGCCATCATCGTCGTCTCATTCATTCCAGCCATCTTGGAATTCATCAAGCATCGCAAGCAGGCTGCGAAGTAAGGCACCCCGCCTTCAGGGGGAGAAGTGTCTTGATGCCTTGCAACTTGTTGGCATCCCAATGCTGGACCGCCCACTCCAACACCGTTCCCACATCGCCATTAGCTAGCGACTTGGGTGGCTCTTGCTGTAGAAAATCCAACACACGAATCAAGGTGGTGACTGGCTGCGACACATCCACGGGTGCGGCCAGCGTCTGCTTGCTCAGTTTCTCTCCTACCGCATTCACCACTACAGGCAGATGCATGTAGGCTGGGGTGGTTAACCCCAGCAAGCGTTGCAGATGGATTTGGCGAGGCGTTGAATTCAGCAAATCCGCCCCGCGCACCACATGTGTGATGCCTTGCGAGGCATCGTCCACCACCACTGCGAGTTGATAGGCAAACAGCCCATCCGCACGTTTCACTACAAAATCACCAATCTCAGTTTCGAGTTGTTGCGAAATGCCGCCCTGAAGTGCGTCCTCGAATTCGATAGCTTGTCCATCAGTCCTTACCCGCCAAGACCTCGCTTCACGTCCAGTAGGAATACCAGTCCGGCACGTGCCGGGATACACCGGCCCCTCGATCCCATGCAATGCCGAATCTGAAATCTCCTTGCGTGTACAACAACACGGATATACCAAGCTACTGCTTTGCAACTGCCGCAGAGTCGCTTCATAAGCTGGCGTGCGCAGACTTTGAAACATCACCGGCTCATCGCTACGCATCCCGAAGAACTCGAGCGTGCGCAGGATATCGTCTGCAGTACCCGGAATGCATCGCGCTGTGTCGAGGTCCTCCATACGCACCAACCAGATTCCACTGTTGCCCTTGGCTTCCAGGTAGCTGCCGACCGCAGCCACCAAGGAGCCGAAATGTAACGGTCCAGTGGGAGAGGGGGCGAAGCGACCACGATAGGTAGATGACATATGCGGATAATAAAACGAACTACGGCTTTGAATCATCCCGAATGACGCTGAGTTAGAATGCACGAACTTTTAATTTGTGCGGGCTGTTTCATCAAAATAGCTAAGGATTCGATATGTTAAAGATAAAGGGAATGATCCTCGCCGCAGGGCAAGGTACTCGCGTACGCCCCCTCACCAAAGACCTGCCCAAACCCATGATCCCCATCCTCGGCAAACCCGTGATGGAATATCTCATCGAGCATCTGGCGCACTACGGCATCGAAGACATCATGGTCAATGTCGCCCACAAACACTGGAAGATCGAGAACTACTTCGGCAACGGCAGCCGTTGGGGCGTGAACATCGGCTATTCCTACGAAGGTGTCTACGAATACGGCGAGATCACCCCCAAGCCCATGGGCTCTGCGGGTGGCATGCGCAAGATCCAAGACTTCGGCGGATTCTTCGACACCACCACCCTCGTCATCTGCGGTGATGCCCTCATCGACCTCGACATCGGCGCGGCCGTGGCCGAACACAAAGCCAAGAAAGCCATGGCCAGCGTCATCACATTGGAAGTACCGAACAGCGAAGTAGCCAACTACGGCATCGTCGAAACGGATGACCAAGGCCGCATCCTAGCCTTCCAAGAAAAGCCCAAACCCGAAGAAGCTCGCTCCAACTTCGCCAGCACCGGCATCTACCTCTTCGAAACCGAAGTCATCGACCTCATCCCCAAAGACACGGTGTTCGATATCGGTAGCCAACTCTTCCCCATGTTGGCTGAGAAAGGCATGCCCTTCTACGCGCAGAAACGCTTCTTCAACTGGATCGACATCGGTCATGTATCCGATTACTGGTGTGTGCTGCAACGTGTGCTGAAGGGGGAGATCGCCCACATGAAGATGCCGGGCAGAGAAGTGAAGCCGGGTGTGTGGGTGGGTATCAACACCAAGATCGCTTGGGACAAAGTGAGGATCGAAGGGCCGGTCTATATCGACTCGGGCGTATGTATCGAGGAGGGGGCTGAGATCGTGGGCCCAGCGTGGATTACACGCGGCTCGCACATCTGCAAAGACGCCAACGTCATCCGCAGCATCTTGATGGAGTACACCCGCATCAGCCCGGGCCAGACTTTTAAAGAGACCATCGTCTCGCCCAACTACTGCGTGGAACACCGCACAGGGCAGACCTATTATGTGGGGGATGACCGTACCGAGTTGCGTTGGGGCGATGCGAGGGGACGGTAACTATTAGTTGTTCCAGCAGAATTGTGCGATCGCAAAACACTATCTATAAGCCGAAGCTAGATTGAATTGCAGGTCGGGCATCATTCGGTAAAAAAGTCGGGGCGAGACATTAGGTGTCTCGCCCCCTTTGTTTTGCTGAGTGCAGCGGGTTAGGCCGTGACCACTTCTTCTTCGAACTCCAGTACGACCTTGCCATCCTTCACGTCCACGGTGACCTTGCCGCCGCTCGCCAGTTTGCCGAACAGCAACTCGTCTGCCAGCGCGGAGCGGATGGTGTCCTGGATCAGTCGTGCCATCGGGCGGGCGCCCATCAGCGGGTCGAAGCCGTTTTCGGCGAGATGGCCCTTGAGTGCATCCGTAAAGACGGCATCGACTTTCTTCTCGTGCAGTTGTTCTTCCAGTTGCATGAGGAACTTGTCCACCACGCGCAGGATGATCTCTTTGTCGAGTGATGCGAAGGAGACGATGGCATCCAAACGGTTGCGGAACTCTGGTGTGAACAACTTCTTGATGTCAGCCATCTCGTCACCGACCGAGGAGGTCTTGGTGAAGCCCATGCTGCTCTTGTTCAAAGCCTCGGCGCCCGCATTGGTGGTCATGATGATGACGACGTTGCGGAAGTCGGCCTTGCGTCCGTTGTTGTCGGTGAGCGTGCCGTGATCCATCACTTGCAGCAGGATGTTGAAGATGTCCGGATGTGCCTTCTCGATCTCGTCCAGCAGCAACACGCTATGCGGTTGCTTGCTGATAGCTTCGGTGAGTAATCCGCCTTGATCGAATCCGACATAACCGGGTGGTGCGCCGATCAGGCGCGATACCGCGTGACGTTCCATGTACTCGGACATATCGAAGCGGTGGATGGGCATGCCCATGCTGTAGGCCAATTGGCGCGCGACTTCGGTCTTGCCGACGCCGGTGGGGCCGGAGAAGAGGAAACTGCCGATGGGCTTTTGCGGGTTGCCGAGTCCGCTACGGGACATCTTGATGGCGCGCGCTAGCACGTCGATGGCTTTGTCTTGGCCAAACACAGTGGTTTTAAGGTCGCGATCCAGATTCTTCAGCGCATTGATGTCGTCATGCGACACGGTGCGTGTCGGGATGCGTGCGATCTTGGCGATGATCTCTTCGATCTCGTGCTTGCCCACGATCTTCTTCTGCTTGGACTTGGGTAGGATGCGTTGTGCCGCACCTGCTTCGTCCAGTACGTCGATGGCCTTGTCGGGCAAGTGACGGTCATTGATGAAGCGCGAGGACAGTTCTGCGGCGCTGGTGATGGCTGCCGCGCTGTATTTGATGCTGTGATGTTCTTCGAAGCGCGACTTCAATCCCTTGAGTATCTCGATCGTCTGTTCGACGGAGGGTTCGGGCACATCGACTTTCTGGAAACGACGCGACAGTGCAGAATCTTTCTCGAAGATGCCGCGATACTCTTGATAGGTGGTCGCCCCGATACATTTCAATGCGCCACTCGATAGTGCGGGCTTGAGCAGGTTGGATGCGTCCATGGTGCCGCCCGAGGCTGCGCCTGCACCGATCAGGGTGTGTATCTCATCTATGAACAACACTGCGTTGGGAGCATCCTTCAATTCTTTCAGCACGGCTTTCAGGCGTTGCTCGAAATCACCGCGATACTTGGTGCCTGCAAGCAATGAACCCATGTCGAGTGCATAGACTTGCGCATCCTTTAGTACCTCGGGAACATTCCCCTCGGTGATACGGCGTGCCAAGCCCTCTGCGATGGCGGTTTTGCCCACGCCTGCTTCGCCGACCAACAGCGGATTATTTTTGCGACGACGACACAGTGTCTGAATGACGCGCTCCAATTCCAACTCGCGACCAATCAAAGGATCTACCTTGCCCGCGATGGCGTGGGCATTCAGGTCGAGTGTGTAGATCGAGAGTGCACTCTCCTTGATGGGTTCCTGCTCGGCATCAGCTTCATTCGGTGTCTTCTGGGTATTGGGTTGCACATCCGCTGTCTTGTTGATGCCGTGGGCGATGTAGTTCACCACATCGAGGCGAGTGATGGCACGTTGGTTGAGGAAGAACACTGCGTGCGATTCTTTCTCGCCGAACATGGCGACCAGGATGTTCGCACCAGTCACTTCTTTCTTATTGGTGGATTGCACATGCAGGATGGCACGTTGGATCACACGCTGGAAGCCAATGGTGGGCTGCGTGTCGACCTCCGCCGTTCCGGGGACGATAGGGGTGTGCGTCTCGATATGCTGCACCAATACGGCGCGTAATTCTTCGATGTCCGCGCCGCAAGCGCGCAACACATGCGCCGCCGACGGATTGTCCAGCATCGCCAACAGCAGATGCTCCACGGTAATGAACTCGTGGCGCTTGTGGCGAGCCTCGACAAAGGCGAGGTGGAGGCTGACTTCTAGTTCTTGCGCGATCATTTAGTTTTCCTCCATGTGGCACTTCAAAGGATGCCCATGTTGTATTGCATAACCGGTGACTTGGTTCACTTTTGTTTCTGCGATGTCTTTCGAGTACACACCGCATATTGCGGAGCCTTCATTGTGCACTTTGAGCATGACTTGCATTGCCTGTTCCGTGCCCATCGAAAAAAAGGTTTGCAACACTTCAATGACGAATTCCATCGTGGTGTAATCATCGTTCAGTAATCGCACCTTGTACAGCTTAGGTGGTTTGGTCTTGCCACGTTCAAGTAGTGATAGATTTTCTTGCTTGGTTGCCATTGGAGTCATTGTCACATTGAGTTCAGTCGCATATTTGACGATTAGAACGCCTTTTTCAACCCTGTTTTGAAAATAGTTGCAATTAACGCTTGACGTTGTGAGTTCGGGTGGGTTAAAAAGCGTCCGGGTGTTTGAATCATAGTAGATGCAGTACTGGTTTTGCCATGTGCGGTCTTGGGTTTCAAACAATTCAGCGGGTGCCCACCCGTATTTTTGTAAGGAAGCAATAGCATGGCAAACGGTACAGTTAAATGGTTCAATGATGCAAAAGGTTTCGGTTTCATCACTCCGGATGATGGCAGCGAAGATCTGTTTGCGCATTTCTCAGCAATCAACATGAGCGGCTTCAAGTCTCTCAAAGAAGGCCAGAAAGTGACTTTTGACATCGTTCAAGGTCCTAAAGGCAAGCAAGCATCCAACATCCAAGCTCCTTAATCGGTTCTTGAGTTGAACAAAAAGCCCGCCACCAAAGTGGCGGGCTTTTTGTTTTGTGCGGACTAAACTCAGATCGCTTTCAGCGCCGCATTGAACGTCACACTTGGGCGCATCGCATTCGATGTTTTATTGAAGTCGGGCAGATAGTACCCGCCCATATCCACCGGTTTACCCTGTGCGGCGATCAACTCTGCATTGATCTTTGTCTCGTTCTCAGTCAATGCCTTGGCTAAAGACGTGAAGCGTGCCTGCACTTCCTTGTCTTTGCTCTGTGCGGCGAGTGCTTGTGCCCAGTACAAAGCGAGGTAGAAGTGACTGCCGCGATTGTCGATCTCACCGACCCTGCGTGCGGGTGAGCGGTTGTTTTCCAATATCTTCGCGTTCGCCTGATCCAGAGTGTCGGCTAGAACCTGTGCCTTGGCATTGTTGAACTTTTGAGCGAGATGCTCTAGCGAGACACCCAAGGCCAAGAATTCACCCAGCGAATCCCAACGCAGATAGTTCTCTTGTTGGAACTGTTGCACATGTTTGGGGGCGGAGCCGCCGGCACCGGTCTCGAACATGCCGCCACCATTCATCAACGGCACGATGGAGAGCATCTTGGCGCTGGTGTTGAGTTCGAGGATAGGGAACAGGTCGGTGAGGAAGTCGCGCAACACATTGCCGGTGACCGAGATGGTGTCTTTGCCTTGGCGGATGCGCGCCAAAGAGTGGCGACAGGCTGCGGCAGGTTCCATGATCTGGATGTCCAGCCCCTTGGTGTCGTGATCTTTGAGGTATTTCTCGACCTTGGCGATGATCTGCGCATCGTGTGCGCGATTCTTGTCGAGCCAGAAGACGGCAGGGGTGTTGGACAAGCGCGCACGGGTAACGGCGAGTTTCACCCAATCTTGGATCGGTGCATCTTTGGCTTGGCAGGCACGGAAGATGTCGCCTTGCTCGACGGATTGTTCCAGCAGCACTTTGCCTGACGCATCAACGATGCGTACGACACCGTCAGCGGCCATCTCGAAGGTCTTGTTGTGCGAGCCGTACTCTTCTGCTTGTTGTGCCATCAGGCCGACGTTGGGTACAGATCCCATGGTGGCAGGGTCGAGTGCGCCGTTCTTCTTGCAATCCTCCACAGCAGCGACATAGATGCCTGCATAGCTGCGGTCAGGGATCATTGCCAGTGTGTCGTAGGCTTTGCCATCGGCGCCCCACATTTTGCCGCCGTCGCGGATCATCGGCGGCATGGAGGCGTCGATGATGACATCGGAAGGTACGTGCAGATTGGTGATGCCCTTATCGGAATTCACCATCGCGAGAGGCGGCTGCTTCCTGAAGCAGTTGGCGATGTCAGCAACCACGGCTGCACGTTTGGATTCGGGCAACGCAAACACTTTGGCTTCCAAGTCGCCGAAACCGTTGTTGACGTTGACGCCGATCTCTTTGAGGAGCGCGCCATGCTTGTCGAACACGTCTTTAAAGAATACGGATACCGCATGCCCGAACATGATGGGGTCGGACACCTTCATCATGGTGGCCTTGAGGTGTAGTGACAGTAGTACGTCTTCTTTCTTCGCGGCAGCGATCTGGTCGGCGTAGAACTTGCGTAGTGCTTTGCGACTCATCACGGCCGCATCGACGATCTCGCCTGCTTTGAGCGACAGGTCTCCCTTGAGCACAGTGATCTTGCCATCTTTGGCGACGAATTCGATGCGGGTGTTGATGGCTGCAGGAACAGTGACAGATTTCTCGGTACCGTAAAAATCGCCCCCGCTCATATGGGCCACGCGGGTCTTGGAATCAGTAGCCCACTTGCCCATACGGTGCGGATGCTTGCGCGCGAACTGTTTGACTGACGCGGCGGCGCGGCGGTCGGAGTTGCCCTCGCGCAATACGGGGTTCACCGCACTTCCAAGCACTTTGCTGTAACGAGTCTTGATCTCTTTCTCTGCATCGGTCTTGGCCTCATCCGGATAGTCGGGGACTTTGTAGCCCTTGGATTGCAATTCCTTGATGGCAGCCTTCAACTGTGGCAACGATGCGCTCACGTTCGGAAGCTTGATGATGTTCGCCTCCGGCTTCAGTGTCAGTGAGCCCAGTTCTGCCAATTGGTCGGCGATCTTTTGGTCGGCTGAGAGATTGTCTGGAAAGTTCGCTAGGATGCGTCCCGCTAGCGAGATGTCCCTCGTCTCGACCAC
>JBAYTV010000030.1:0-9682 GCA_041675405.1 Sideroxydans sp.
AGGGCTGACCATGCTGTACGCCTTCCGTAACTTGGCACAACTGGAGATCCACGCAGGTCACGTGGAGCCTGTGTTCGTTGGTGAACAAGCGCGCTTCGTGTTCCACTTCAACAATCCCAGCAACTTGGCGCGTTACCAGATCCACCTGCATGACGATGTAGGGAACGAGACCATCTTCGATCTGCCTGAGCGATGCTCGACCCCAGTGGCACTCAGCATCCCCGTAAGCAAGCGCGGTTGGTTGGATAGCGAGAGGCTGTCGCTCTACACGCACTTCCCGCTCGGCCTGTTCCATGCGTGGACCTACATCCACTTCGATGTGCGCGCACTGGTCTACCCCAAGCCTGCCGCACCGCAAGCTTTACCTGCCCCCTCTGCGCAAGACGGCACTGGAAAAGTGATAGCGAAGGGTGACGACGATTTCTCCGGGCTTCGCAATTACGTCTCAGGCGATGCACTGCCACGCATCGCATGGAAAGCGTTGGCGCGTGAACAAGGCCTGCAAGTGAAACAGTTCTCGGCGCAGCAGGGCTACTCGCTGTGGCTGGATTGGGCTCTGCTTCCCAACATCGCGACCGAGCGCAAACTGGAACTGCTCACACGCTGGGTATTGGATGCCGATGCGCAGGGTTTGATGTATGGGCTACGTCTGCCTGATGGCGAGGTCATGCAACAACACGGCTCGACTCATCGTGCGGAGTGTCTGCGCCGCTTGGCACTGTATGGGATGGGTGACCAATGAAGCTCACCGCTCCGCTCATCTACGGACTCATCGCCTCCATCCTGTTGGTCAGCGCACCGCACGCAGAACATCTGCCGATCTGGGTCAGCGCGATGTGCGTCGCCTTGTTGGGATGGCGTGGCTATCTGGCTTACAGCGGCACGCCGCTCCCATCACGCTGGCTGCTGTTGCTCATCACCCTCGCCGGGGTCGCCGCCATCGGCATCGGCTTCCGCACCTTGTTCGGACGCGAGGTCGGGGTGACCTTGCTCATCCTGCTCGCCACGCTCAAGTTGCTGGAACTGGAAGCGGTGCGCGATGCCACGGTGCTGATCTATCTCTCCTGCTTCATCATCATCACCAACTTCTTCTACTCACAGAGCATCCCCACTGCATTGTTCATGCTGTTCACGCTCATCGTCATCGTGGCGACTTGGGTGAACTTGCAGACTGGCTCGCTCGCGCTCAAACCGCGATTACGCATCGCTGGCTTATTACTGCTGCAAGCCATCCCGCTCTCGCTCATCTTGTTTGTGTTGTTCCCACGCATCCAAGGTCCATTGTGGGGTATGCCACAGGATGCTTACGCCAAGAGCGGCCTCTCCGACACCATGTCTCCCGGCAGCATGAGCAAACTCTCGCTCTCCGATGAAGTGGCGTTCCGTGCCACCTTCAGCGGTACTGCACCGATGCGCGAACAGATGTATTGGCGCGGCCCCGTGTTGTGGGACTTCGATGGCACGACATGGAAGCGCGGACAGAACGCGACCTTGAAGAAACCGACGCTCGCGGATGTAGGGACACCCGTGGATTACACCGTGACGCTGGAACCGCACAACAAACTGTGGCTGTTCGCGCTGGACATGCCGACCAACATCTCGATCGCCGCCGATATAGCGCCAGATTTTCAACTACTGAGTCGCACGCCAGTCAACGCTAGGCTGCGCTACAACGCCCGCTCGCAACTCACCTACCGTGCGAGCCTGAACGAGCCTCCGCAGCAAATGAAACGCGCATTGGATCTGCCGCGCGGCAACAACCCTAAGGCGCAGCAACTTGCTGCCGAGTGGCGCGCCAAGAATACGAGCGGTGAGGCGATCGCCAACACCGCACTCAGATATTTCAACCAGAACGCTTTCGCATACACTCTTGAGCCTCCCTTGCTCGGCACCCACAGCGTGGACGATTTCCTATTCACCACCAAACAAGGTTTTTGCGAACACTACGCCAGTAGCTTCGTGTTTCTGATGCGAGCGGCAGGTGTGCCGGCACGTGTGGTGACCGGCTACCAAGGCGGCGAATTCAACGAGCTGGGGGGTTACTACATCCTGCGCCAAGCCGATGCCCACGCTTGGGCCGAGGTGTGGCTCGCCAACAGAGGCTGGGTTCGCGTCGATCCCACCGCCGCGATCTCGCCTGCACGTATTCAAAGCGGCTTGAGCGCCGCCCTCCCCGACAACGCCGCCCTGCCCTTCATGGCGCGCAACCCGCCGCAATGGATGCGCGAGCTGCGCTTCAACTGGGATGCGCTGGCGAACCAATGGAACCAATGGGTGTTGGGTTACAACTCGGAACGCCAGTTCGCCTTCCTCACGCGCTTGGGCATGGAAGACATCACGTGGCAGAAACTGGCGATGAACATGTTGGCGGGCATCTTCTTGCTGGTCGGCATCTTCACGCTCATCTTGCTGCGACGTTTGGTGGTGAGGCAGAACGATCCAGTGCAAGCCGCATGGCTCAAGCTGTGCAAGAAACTGGCGAAGGCAGGCTTGGCGCGCGCACCGCACGAGGGGCCGGAAGATTACGCAGCGCGCGTCGTCGCGGCGCGCCCACAACTGGCTAGTGCGATGCAGGATATCGCCACGCGATACACCGACTTGCGTTACGCCGGAACCAACGATGAAGGTGCGTTACGCGCATTCAAGGATGCAGCGAAGGCCTTCAAGCTATAATCCAAAGCAAGCCACAGAGGACACAGAGAACACAGAGAGGTCGGTATAGCCACATCATTTTGATGCTTCATATTCAAAACGCCCTCCTTTCAATTCAACCAATCACTTTCTCTGTGACCTCTGTGTTCTCTGTGGCTAAATGTTTTTTCCAATCATTACGCGCTACTTTAAAAGTCATATAACCATGCAGATCACCCGCCGCCTAGAATTCGATGCCGGTCACCGCATCCCCAACCACAACAGCCAGTGCAAACATCTGCACGGCCATCGTTATGCCATCGAGATCACGCTATCGGGCGAGGTCATCAAGACTGCGGGTGTTTCGGATGAAGGCATGGTGATGGACTTCTCGGATGTGAAACGCATCGCAAAAGATCAAGTCGTGGATGCGTGGGATCATGCCTTCTTGGTATATCGCGGCGACCAGACGGTGATGGATTTCTTGGCGACGATGCCTAACCACAAGACGGTGGTGTTGGATGTCATCCCTACGGTAGAGAACCTGGCTTCGGTGGCATTCCAGACCTTGGCGGGAGCGTATCGCGACACCTACGGCACCCATCTGCGTCTGGAGCGTGTGCGTCTGTATGAGACTCCCAACAACTGGGCGGACTACCCCAACTGAAACTTGCCGTACACTCCGGCGACCACGCGGTCACGCCCGCTTCTCTTCGCGTGATACAGCGCCGCATCAGCCGACTCGATGAGTGTCGATATAGACATCTTCTCGTCAGGCATCACTGACACCACACCGCAACTGATGGAGACGAACTTGCTGTCCGTCGCGTAGTGCTTCACCTTCAATTCGGTGACCATTTGGCGCACGCGCTCTGCCATCCACATCGCGCCGCCTTCGTCCGTCTCGCCCAACACCAGCATGAATTCTTCGCCGCCATACCTTGCGGCAAGATCACTCGCGCGTGGCGCGGCTTTGGCGATTTGCGCAGCCACACCCTTCAGACATTCATCGCCGAGTTGGTGGCCGTATTTGTCGTTGAAGAGTTTGAAATAGTCGATATCCAGCAGGACGATGGAAAGCGGCTTCTTCATGCGCAAACAGCGGCGCCACTCGCGCCCAAGGAAGTCATCCAGGGAACGTCGATTGGCGATCCCTGTGAGTGCATCGGTAGTAGACAACCTCAATAGCTCGGCATTCGCCGAATCCAGCTTGCGTGTCACATCCACCAACTTACGTTGCATCTCGATGAGACGCTGCATGGCGCGAACTTTGGAATGGAACACGATCTCGCTGACTGGCTTGGTCAAGTAGTCATCGCCACCCGCCGCGATACCGCGCGCCAGATCTTCATCCGTGTTCATCGCTGTCAGGAAGATGATGGCAGACCACTCATCTTCATTCTCCAGCTTGCGTATCTTGCGCGCCACATCAAAGCCATCGATATCGGGCAAGCGCGCATCGAGCAATACGATGTCTGGGTGCTCGTGTTCGAATAATTCCAAAGCCTGCCTTCCAGTCTCAGCAATCAAGGGGGTGTCGACGCCCATGCTGGCGAGGTAGTTGGACAAGACTTTCAAAGTCACCTTGCTGTCCTCGACTACAAGTATCTTTAGCGCTTGAGTTCTGTTTTTCATATCAAGTAGATTTCATTGTTATTTTGATTATAAGCGCAGCTTGATTGACTCAATGAGTATTCCAACGTTGTACGAGTGTCTCAAAATCATCTATCGGGACGGGCCTGCTGAACAGATATCCTTGGAACATGTCGCACCCGCGCTCGATCAGTGACGGCAACTGATCTTCTGTCTCCACGCCTTCCGCAATGACATCGAATCCGAAATTGCGTGCCAGGTCGGAGATGGTCTGCACCATCACCGCATCACCGGGGTCGGTCAGAATATCGCGCACGAAGGATTGGTCTATCTTCAACTGATCGATAGGCAGACGCTTGATATATTGCAATGATGAATAACCCGTGCCGAAATCGTCCATCGAGAAGCGAACGCCTGATTGTTTTAGCGCCGTCATTTTTTCAGTCGCCTCATCGACATCTTCGAGTACGAGGTTCTCGGTCAACTCCAACTCCAACCTGCGGGGGTCGGCGCCCGTACTTTGCAAGATAGCCCTGACCTGATCGACGAAGGACTCCTGATGGAACTGCACCGGACTGATGTTGACGGCCAGATGCATCTGGCTAAGTAGCGGATCGTTCTCCCACAACTTGAGCTGCTTACATGCGCTCTCCAGCACCCAATGCCCGATCGGCAAGATCAACTTGGTCTGCTCGGCGATCGGAATGAATTGGGCTGGCGAGACCGAGCCTAACTCAGGACTGTTCCAACGCAACAGGACTTCTGCGCCAAGCAGGTCCCTGGTTTTGTTTGTCTGGAGTTGAAAGTTGAGCTTCAACTCGCCCTTGTCCAAGGCCTCTCGCAATGCCCCTTCCATAAGCGTGCGTGACTCCAGCGCCGCCTGCATCGCGGGTTCGAAGAATCTCACCATATTGCGTCCACCATCCTTGGCGCGATACATGGCCATATCCGCTTGTTTCAAAAGATCCTCCGAATTGGTGTCATCTCCCTTGAACAAGACCACACCGATACTGGGCGAGCTAAGATGAACTGAGTTCTTCAGATGATAGGGTTGCGAAAGTGAATCTCTGATCTTCTCCGCGATATGGCCTGCTTGCAATACCGCCTCTTCGCTCTTGACACTTAACCCTTCCAATAAGACCACGAACTCATCACCGCCGAAACGAGCAACGCTATCAGTATCACGCACACACAAACTCATGCGGTTAGCCACCTCCCGCAACATCAGGTCTCCGTAGTCATGTCCGCGAGTGTCGTTCAGTATCTTGAAGTGATCCAGATCGAGGAACATCAACGCACAGTAATGACCGCTACGGCGACTCTGTCCAAAACTGAGTTGCAATCTATCCATCAACGAACGTCGATTGGGCAATTGGGTGAGTGAATCATTGAACGCCAAGTTCCTGATCTCTTCTTCAGCGCGTTTACGCTCGGAGATGTCAATGAATACGGCGACGTAATGAGTCACCTCCCCCCTAAACTTGACTGCCGTGATAGTCAGCCACTTAGGATAGACTCGACCTTCCTTACTCTTGTCCCACACCTCACCAGCCCATCTTCCAAGCTCGACGATTTCAGCCCACATCTTTCGATAGAATTCGTTATCGTGCCTGCCTGAGCTGAGGATACGTGGATTCTGCCCGATGACATTTTCTTCCTGATAGCCTGTGATCTGCGTGAAAGCGGCATTCACCTTGATGATGCGATTGCTACGATCGGTCACAATCATGGCTTCTTGAGTTTCAAACGCCACTGCCGCGATTCGCGCTTGTTCTGCCAACTCCTCACGCTCGGTCACGTCCTGCACTGTACCGATGGAACGCAAGGGTTTTCCAGCTTCATCAAAGCTCGAACTGCATCTTTCTTCCACCCACTTGATACGTCCATCCTCCATCAATAGGCGATGGATGATCTGATACGGCTTCTTATCCTCCAGCGAATTAATATAGGCGGCATTCACCCTGTCGCGATCCTCTGGATGAATCCCATTCAGGAACGCATCATATGAAGCAGCGAATTTTTTGGGATCGATCTCGAAAAGACGGAATATCTCATCCGACCACACCAGCTTTCCTGAAACCAGATCAAGTTCCCAACTACCAAAGTTCCCTATCTTCTGCGCTTCCCGCAGTCGATCCTGCTCAAACTGGAGCGCCAGCTCGACATGTTTTTGTTGGGTGATATCGGTCACAACACCGTCCCACACACATTCACCATCGCCTATAGGTTCAGGGCTCGATTCGATGCGGAACCAATGGGTGTGATGCCCCACTACCACTCGACCTTCCCACCGAAAGGGTGCGAACTCCTGCATGGAGATTTGATTCAGTAGCTTGAATTCATCCAGCTCCTCGGGATGTATCGCACTGAAAGGGACATAGGGGTCGCGATACACATCCGCCGCATTGACGCCCAGCATCTTGCAGAACCGCTCACTGACGAATTTGAACTCCATGCGCCCGTCTTGATGGGTTTGCACTAGGTAGACCCCGATCGGGATATTGGTAGTCATTCGGTCGTATTGTTCTTTGCTGGCCTGCAGTTCACGTTCGATGTTCTTGCTGAGCGCCACGCTCTGTCCGATCTTAGCCGCCATCTTGTCGAAATGCCTGCCCAGTTCGGACAATTCATCCCTCCCGGCCAATCTGGTCTGCACGGAATAATCTCCCGCTTCGATGCGACCAGCCACCTTGGAGAGCAACTCGACACGCCTACTCACCAAACGATGTAAGACATAGGCGATCAGAAAAGCAGAGAAGCTGGAGATCAAGGCAAAGATCAATGATTGGATCAACGAATCGCGACTCGCCTCCTGCAATTGCCGACTGATATCGGATTCGACATACAACAGGCCCATCTTCTTTTCCAACCCCCCGCGGTTGTAGGACACGATCAAGGGGTAGTAACCCTGAAGAACAGAAGTCTGATTCGTATTGAAAGCGAGCTTGCTCACCCCGCTTCGCGACACCAGGGAAGCATCCGCATTGGAGTAGAGAGAATGTGCCGATGCAAGCGACCCCTTCCAAGCGAATCGATTCGACATCATCACTTTGCCCTGCCCATCCAACAGGAACACGGCTCGAACATCCGGTCGCATGGACATCAGCGACAGACTCAACTGTGCTTCTTCTTCATCGCCTGCCGTAAGCCGGTTGTAAAGGATGTTCTGCAATTGAGATACAGCCAACCCGATCTCACGCGATTCAAACTGTTCGATGCGCCTCTTGTTCTCACGCAGTTCTTGCAGATAGACGAGCATAGTGCTGATGATCGTGAAGATCATCAGGATCATCGGTATCAGAAACGAGAGCCGCTTGTTCATACCCGAACTTTCAATCGCCGAAGCATGTTTTTAGATTTGGATCTAGGCCAAGCGTCAGATCGATTTGTTGGGTAAGCTGCCCCTCTTTGATCATCACGTCATTGAGCAACTTTCCTAGCTTGAGGATCTCTGGTCGCCCACCCGAGATCAACGCCAGATTCTCTTGCAGATCAGGTGTCTTTATTCCCTTCAGCATCTCTGCGTACTCTTTCGGTGACACCCCGAGTCTTTTGCTGATAGTGGCCGCCGCCTCATCCGGCGAGCGCTTCATGTACTCCAAGGTGCGGAACCATTGCTTTGCCACTTCACATACCTCTTTGCGTCTATTGAGGTAGACATCCTCGTGCACCAACATCAAGTCGAATATCTCGTTCGGGATATCGCTACTGTCGAAGAGGGAGTGAGCGCCCAATTGTGCCAACTTGGTCTTCATCGGGTCGAAAGTGATGAAGGCATCCGCCTTACCCTGCCGATACATCTCTTCGTGCTTGTTCTCCGATACCGGCATGATGTGCACATCTGCTCGCGTCAACTTGGCGGCAGCCAGCAGTCGGCTCAACATGTACACGCCCAGCGGGATGTTCTCTATCGCGATGCGCTTGCCCTTTAGGTCGGATAGTTTCTTGATCTTGGGAGACGCCATCACCGCATCCGCACCGTTAGAGCCATCCAACACCATCAGGACACGCAATTTGACACCACCATGCATCAGGTCCAACGCCTCATCCAGCGTCAGTGTCGCCATGTCGGCGGAGCGGTTCCTGAATGACTCCAGGGTGATGTCGGAAGAGGGTAATTCGTAGATGGTGGCTTTAGATGAGGGGAGATACCCTATCTCTCGAGCGAGATAGATGGGTTCATACCCTGGCCAAGGGCTACTTGCGATGCGCAACGGCTCACTCGGTCTTTCAGAGCAAGAGGCCAACAACAATAGTGAGACACACGTGAACACCACACGCAAGCGTAGGTGCTCAACTCGGAAACTGCGCTTCATACCCTCTCCAATACCCACACTTCATGCGAGCTAATTTTTATATTACTGCGACTATCATCCGTATCGGCAGAAAACACGATACGTTTAGGGACTAAATGGACATTCTAGTTCATCTGCTTGACCGCCATACAAAGGTCTTGCCAAGCCTTAGCCTTCTCAGCGGGGCTTCGCAACAAGTAAGCCGGATGATAGGTGACCAGCAGCGGCGTACCATCGAAATGGTGCAGCGTGCCACGCATAGAACCCAGCGTCGCCTCTTTACCCAACAAGGATGTCGCTGCCGTCTTGCCCAATGCCACGATGAGCTTGGGCTTGATGAGTGCGATCTGCTGTTTTAGATAGGGCAGGCAAGTGGCGACCTCATTCGGCTCGGGGGCACGATTGTTGGGTGGGCGACATTTAACGATGTTGGCGATGTACACGTTGGTGCCACGTTTGAGTTTGATGGATGCCAGCATGTTGTCCAGCAACTTGCCCGCCTGTCCCACGAAGGGTTCGCCGCGCTCGTCCTCGTCCGCTCCCGGGCCTTCACCCACGAACAGCCAATCCGCATTCTCATCACCCACGCCGAACACGGTCTGCGTGCATCCTGCGCGCAGTTTGCAGGCAGTGCAATCCTTCACTTGGGCTTTGAGTTCATCCCAACCCGATGCAGGTGCGATGCACTTTTCTTCATGCCGTATTGCTTTGACCGGAGCGACATCAACAACAGGCTGCACATCGACTTCCTGAGACACTTCGACGGATGCCTGTTCGCTATGCGCAGTTATCTCTTTCCGCACCCACACGGGGTACAGATTCATCTCGCGCAACACGTTCTCGTCTCTGAGGTTCACAGCCCTTTTCCCATCAATATCGCGTCTTCACGCCCGTTCGTTGCCGGATAGTAATCGCGGCGCAGACCTATCTGCTCGAAGCCGCTCGCACGATACAACGCGATAGCGGCTTGGTTCGACGCTCTGACTTCCAACACCATGCGCCGCATGTTCTCATGCCGCGCCAAGGACAACATGGCTTCCAACAACTTGTGGCCGATACCTTTGCGCTGATGCTCGTGGTCGATAGCGATGTCCAATAACTCCGCCTCATCCACCGCCAACATCATCACGGCATAACCGGCCATTTCCTTATCAAGCTCGAAT
>JBAYTV010000031.1:0-9676 GCA_041675405.1 Sideroxydans sp.
AGACCTCGCATTACGGCGCAGTTAAAAATCCTTGGGACAAAGCGCGCGTACCCGGCGGCTCTTCCGGCGGCACGGCTTCTGCCATCGCGGCACGGCTGTGTGCGGCAGCGACCGGCACCGACACCGGCGGCTCCATCCGCCAACCCGCCGCGCTATGCGGCATCTCCGGCCTGAAACCGACCTATGGCGTGGTGTCGCGTTACGGCATGATCGCCTTTGCTTCCAGCCTCGACCAAGCCGGCCCGATGGGACGTAGCGCGGAAGATCTGGCACTGATGCTGAACACCATGGCGGGCTTCGACGAGCGCGATTCCACTTCGCTACAACGCGACAAGGAAAATTACGCACGCGATCTGAACAAACCCTTGAACGGTTTACGCATCGGCATCCCCAAGGAGTTCTTCGCGGAAGGCTTGGGCAGCGATGTGGCGAAAGCCGTAGAAGCGGCCATCGCGGAATACAAGAAACTGGGCGCGGTCATCGTCGATATCAGCCTGCCCAATACTCGGCTCTCCATCCCCGTCTATTACGTGCTGGCTCCGGCGGAAGCATCGAGCAACCTGTCGCGCTTCGATGGCGTGCGCTACGGCTATCGTGCGCCTCAATACAGCGACCTCGCCGATATGTACGAGAAGAGCCGCGCACAGGGTTTCGGTGCGGAAGTGCAACGCCGCATCATGATCGGCACCTATGTGTTGAGCCACGGCTACTACGACGCTTACTACCTGCAAGCGCAAAAGATACGCCGCCTCATCGCGCAGGATTTCGTGGAAGCCTACAAACACTGCGACGTCATCATGGGGCCGACCTCGCCCTCCACCGCGTTCAAGCTGGGCGAAAAAGGCGACGATCCTGTGCAGATGTATCTGTCCGACATCTACACCATCGCGGTGAACTTGGCGGGCTTGCCCGGCATGTCCATCCCCTGCGGATTCGGCGATAACGACATGCCGGTCGGCTTGCAGATCATCGGCAACTATTTCGACGAAGCGCGCATGCTGAACGTAGCGCACCAATATCAACTGGCGACCGACTGGCACAGCCGCGCGCCACAGGGGATTTGAACATGACTTGGGAAATCGTCATCGGACTGGAAGTACATACCCAGCTCTCGACCAGCACTAAAATTTTTTCGGGCGCATCGACTGCGTTCGGCGCTGAACCGAATACACAAGCCGATGCCGTCAGCTTGGCATTGCCCGGCGTATTGCCCGTGTTGAACAAAGGCGCGGTGGAACGCGCCATCAAGTTCGGATTGGCGACAGGCGCGCACATCGCGCCGCGCTCGGTGTTCGCACGCAAGAATTATTTCTACCCGGACCTCCCCAAGGGCTACCAGATCAGCCAGTTCGATCTGCCTGTCGTGGGACAAGGTTCCCTGACCATCCAAGTCGAACCCTTGTCTGGCAATGCCAAGCCTTATGAAAAAACGGTGCGCATCACACGCGCCCACTTGGAAGAGGACGCAGGAAAATCTGTTCACGGCGAATCGCAAGGTGTGACGGGCGTGGACTTGAACCGTGCGGGCACGCCGCTGCTGGAGATCGTCTCCGAACCGGACATGTGCTCCGCTGCCGAGGCGGTGGCGTACGCCAAAGCCCTGCACACGCTGGTGCGCTGGATCGGCATCTGCGACGGCAACATGCAAGAAGGTTCGTTCCGTTGCGACGTGAACGTTTCGGTACGCAAGCCCGGCCAACCGCTGGGCACACGCCGCGAGATCAAGAACCTGAACTCGTTCAAGTTCATGCAACAAGCCATCGACTACGAAGTGCGATGGCAGATCGACACCATCGAGAACGGCGGCAAGGTGCATCAGGCCACCATCCTGTTCAATCCCGATACGGGCGCGACACGTGCGATGCGCAGCAAGGAAGACGCGCACGACTATCGCTACTTCCCCGACCCCGACCTGTTGCCGCTGGAGATCAGCGAGGAATGGAAAGAACAAGTACGTGCCACCTTGCCGGAGCTGCCGCAGGCGAAGCAGTCTCGTTATGTGAACCAGCTCGGCTTGTCAGGCTACGATGCAAGTATCCTCACCTCGTCGCGCGAGATGGCGGATTTTTTCGAGGAGGCCCTCACAGCGTGTTCCCTCACCCCCTCTCCCGATGGGCGAGGGGAGCAA
The DNA here is from genome assembly GCA_041675405.1 of Sideroxydans sp. Classification (GTDB taxonomy): domain Bacteria; phylum Pseudomonadota; class Gammaproteobacteria; order Burkholderiales; family Gallionellaceae; genus Sideroxyarcus. Next base: position 2,129 of record JBAYTV010000031.1, read on the forward strand.
AATGCCAAACTCGTTGCGAACTGGATAATGGGTGAAGTGAATGCGCAGTTGAATCGCGACGGTCTCGATATGTCGCAATCACCGATAACAGCGAAACAGTTGGGCGGCATATTGAAGCGTATCGCCGACAACACTCTCTCCAACTCCGGCGCGAAAGAAGTGTTCCGCACGCTGTGGGCGGAAGGTGGCGATGCAGACACGATCATCGAAGCGAAAGGCCTCAAGCAAGTCTCCGACAGCGGCGCTATCGAAGCGCTAGTGGATGGCGTCATCGCGGCCAATGCGGAGAAGGTCGCTGAATACCGCAGCGGCAAAGACAAACTGTTCGGCTTCTTCGTTGGTGTGGCGATGAAGGCAAGCCAAGGTAAAGCCAATCCGGCGCAGTTGAACGAGGTATTGAAGAAGAAGCTGGCAGGTTGATTCGCGGCGCACACTGCACCGCAAAAATTTCGGGAGAAGATCATGTTGCATTCTATTCTGGCAGTCGTAATCACTTCTTTGTTGCTGAGCGCCTGCGGCACCAACCCTGTCACTGGCAAAAGAGAGCTTCAGCTCGTTTCTGAATCGCAGGAGATCGCGATAGGCCAGCAGAACTATGCGCCCGCCCGCCAACAACAAGGCGGCGATTACATCATCGATCCCGAGCTGACCGCGTACGTGCAAAGCGTGGGCAACAAACTCGCTGCCGTTGCCGACCGCAAACTCCCCTATGAATTCGTGGTTCTGAATGACTCCGTGCCGAACGCATGGGCGATGCCGGGCGGCAAGATCGCCTTCAATCGCGGACTGCTGTACGAACTGAATAGTGAGGCAGAACTCGCTGCCGTGTTGAGCCACGAGATCGTCCATTCTGCGGCGCGCCACGGCGCAAAAGGCATGGAATCTGGCATGTTGTTGCAAGGCGCGGTGCTTGCCACGGGCATCTACACGCAAGACAAGAGCTACGCCAATCTCGCCGTGGGTGCGGCACAACTCAGCTCGCAACTCATCTCCACCAAGTTCGGACGTGAAGCGGAGTCCGAATCGGACAAATACGGCATGATCTACATGAAGCGTGCGGGCTACGACCCGCGTGCCGCCGTCACCCTGCAAGAGACCTTCGTGCGGCTGAGCGAAGGCAAACAATCTGACTTCATCTCGGGCCTATTCGCCAGCCATCCGCCTTCGCCCGAACGCGTCGCCGCCAACAAAGTGACGCTCGCGGCATTGGGTGAAGGCGGTGAATGGGGACGCGAGGTGTATGCGCAGAAAGTAGGTAAGTTGAAAGCGACTCGCCCTGCTTACAACGCTTATGACCAAGGCGTGCAAGCGTTAAGCAAAGGTGATACGACCAATGCCACCATACTGGCAAAAAAAGCGGTGGCGGGTGAACCCCGCGAAGCGCGCTTCCAAGAGTTGTTGGGAGATATCTCGCTCACGCAAAAGAACAGTGCTGGCGCGCTGCCCTATTACGAACGCGCCATTCAGATGCAACCCGATTATTTCCGTCCGCACCTGCAAAGCGGTATCGCGCTCAAGAATCTGGGACGCAATCCCGAAGCCGAAGTGGCGCTAAGTAAAAGCACTTCCCTACTGCCCACTGCACCGGCTCACGCGCTACTGGGCATACTGGCGGAGTCGCGCGGCGACATCAACGCAGCGATGAAAAATTACGGCGCGGCGGCAGGTTCTGAATCCAGCGCTGGACAATTCGCCGCCGCCAACCTGACGCGTCTAGACTTACCAAGGAATCCTGGAAAATACCTACTGAGCGGCGTACAGGCAGATGCCCGAGGCAATCTCTACGCCGTAGTGGAGAACCCCACCGCCGAGACCGTCAGTAACGTGCAAGTGCGTGTCGTACAGTTAGACGCGACCACGCGCCAACCCGTCGCACAAAGCCAACTGCTACTCATCCCATCGAGCATCGCAGCTAACCAACAAGGTCATGTGCAAGTGGGCGGCGTACGTGTGAAGACAGAACAAGAATTGGCGCTGTTCCAAGTGCAGATCGTGAGTGCGGCGGTAAGCAAGTAGCTATTACTGTGAGACTGATAACTTCATGTCTGAAATCGCAGTTAATAGCTGACATTAACTAGCAGCCTCACTAACCAATCCGAAATCTCATCACTCGATAGAATTTGGCGAAGCAATGTTCGACTTCTGGCTCACCTGCCAGCGTCTTGCCTTGACGCTGTAACGCGACACTTAATTTCCCCACGACATCCTCTTGCCAAAAACTTGGCAGGAAAGGTTCTAAATAACCGATGATCCAACGCGTCGGCCAAAACCAATACAAGGGGTGGTGATGCGGTGTATTGGCGTATTCGGTGATGAGTACCGAGCCACCACGTTTCACCACGCGCGCGATCTCGTCGTACACATGTTGACGCGCCTCGGGCGGCAGTTCGTGGAAGAGGAAGAACAGGATCGCTTGGTCGAACGAGTCATTGGCGTAGCCTAACGATTCCGCATTCATGCGCGCAAGAAGACAGCGGTCTGCCACATCGGCGGTCTTGCTACGCGCCAACTCCAACTGCCCTACGGCGACATCGCACAGATGCACTTCGTTATCGGTGTGGTGTAGCAACGAGGGTGTGAGCTTGCCGTACACGCAGGTGAGTTGCAGTAGCTTTGCGCCCGCTTTGCGCTCTACATGCGCGAGCGTCTTCTGCATCAATTTTTCGTATTGCCCGAACAGGATGGCATTGATGATGGGCTGGTGATCGAAGAACCAGATGCTTCTGCACCACAGGTAGGCCCACCAATAATGGCGAGCCAGATATTCAGGAACGCCACCATGCTGGAATCGTTTGTAGATCGCCATCGTTATCTCTTCAGCAAACCACGCGGCTTATGCGGCGCGTTGGCGAACAGTCGGTCATACAGCCAATTAGGCAAACGTCGCATCACCCACCCTACGATGCCCATCTGCCACGGCACAACGGCGAACGAACAGCCATGCTCGATGACGCGCGCCATACGTCGCGCCGCTTCTTCTGGTGCCAAGATGAATGGCATGGGATAGGGATTGATGTCCGTCATCGGTGTCTTGATGTAACCCGGCGCAATGGTGACCACCTTCACACCACTGCCACGCATCTCGACACGTAACGATTCCAGATAGGCGATGGCGGCGGCTTTAGACGCTGAATAGGCACTGGCACCGGGCAGGCCACGTAAGCCTGCGACGCTGGCGATACCAACGAGCGTTGGGGGAAAGAGTGCTCCCTCACCCCCAGCCCCTCTCCCAGTGGGAGAGGGGAGTTGTGTTCGCATCGCTTCCACGAAGGGCTGGAAGATATTCACCATGCCCAATACGTTGATGTCCATCACTTGCTTGAATACATCGAGGTCCTCTGCATATTCGGTGAGGGTGCCGACACTCACGCCTGCATTGGCGATGACGATATCGGGTACGCCGACCTTCTTCATAAAATCTTGTGCGGCTTGTTGGATGGCAGACGCGTCACGCACATCGAGCGTGTAGTAATGGACTTGATCGGGGAATTCAGTTGCGAGGGCTTGCAACAACTCGCCACGGCGGGCGAAGGCGGCGACGATTGCGCCGCGCTCAAGATAATGGCGCGTGAGTGCTAGACCGATGCCACTCGACGCGCCACTGATGACGACTCGCATCAACGCTTGTTCGCCTGACGCTCCTTGCGTGCGATCTTGATGACTTCATCCAGCACGCGGATGGTGTCTGCCGGCTCCAGACCGGTGATGATGTATTTTCCATCGACTGCAATCGTCGGTGTGCCACGGATGCCGAACGCCTGAACCATCTGGTTGCTACGTGCGACCTTGCTTTGTAGTGAGAACGAGTTGTATGCCGCAGAGAACTTCGCTTTATCCACACCACGCTTGGCCACGAAGTCGGTGATCTTTCCCGCATCGCTCAAGTCGGTGTTGTAGACGTTCCACGCCTCGAATAGGTCATTGTGCAATTTCTCGCGCTGTCCGATGGATTCCAGCGCGTAGAACGCACGTGCCATCGGCTCCCATGAATCACGGAAGATGACCGGCACCAGTAGCAGGTCTACATCCTTAGGTATCGTCTTTTCCCATTTGCTCAATGGGCCGTGCAGGTGATAACAATGCCCGCAGCCGTAGAAAAAGAATTCCAATACTTCGACTTTGCTACCGCTACTGATGGGTTGTGCTGGATTGAGCACTTTGTAATCACGACCGGCGACCACTTCGGCTTGCGCCTGTGTCGCGAACAACAATACGAGGACTGCGAAAATCTTAGCCAACAGTTTCATTCTTATCTCCTGTATCACTGTGCATGCAACGCGGTGGCGTTGCTAATGCCGTTCTGCTTCAAATTAGCGATGGTGGCATTCGCTTCTGCCACTCCTTTGTAGGGGCCAAGACGCACACGATGGAACACGCCTTTACCCGGAATGTCAGCTTTCTGCACGCTGGCTTCCATGCCTACGAGTGCCAACTTCGCTTTTAGTTTCTCTGCATCGTCCGCATTCTGGAAAGAGCCTGCTTGGACTAAATACAGCGCGCTATCAACGGGCGCTTTAGGTAGTGGGTTGACGCCAGGTGCTTGCGGCTTGGTGACGACCTGCTTGGTCGCGCTACCTTCAGGCTTGTCTGGCAACTCTTTGTAGAATTCGAATTTTGAAGTTGAGCCTACGCTGGAAGCAGCAATTGGCGCACTTACCGAAGCTGGCGCTGCTTTAGGCGGCTCACGCAGTTCTTTGTTGGTGAACGAAGCGGGGTTCTTTGCCAGCACGTACCAGGCCACGAAGCCTGCGAACGCAACGCCCAGCACGATTCCAAGGACCATCCCTGCGACCACCTTGGATTTTGGAGATCCGCCGCCACTTCCCGTATTGCTCGCTTTAGCCATGTCTGTTCCTTTGTGTGCTTACATCTTGTCAGGCGCACTCACGCCCAACAGTGCCAATCCATTCTTGATCGTCTGCGCCACGGCGGCGATCAATGCCAGCCGTGCCAGCTTGACTTTCTCGTCTTCGACCAAGAAGCGCGAGGCATTGTAATAGCTGTGGAAATCGGCCGCCAACTCTTTGAGGTAGAAGGCGACCAGATGCGGCGCGAGGTCTTCTGCCGCCGTCTCGATCACTTGCGGGTAGTCGATCATGCGTTGCAGCAATGCTGTCTCATACTCGCTATCCAAGATGCTCGCATCGGCATTCAACAAAGCCGCGCGTTCACCGCCCCACTGCCCCAACACCGTGCTGATACGCGCATGCGCGTATTGGATGTAGTACACGGGATTGTCGTTGCTCTGCGATTTTGCCAAGTCGATGTCGAACACCAGTTGCGAATCGGGATGGCGCGCGGCGAGGAAGTAACGCGTCGCATCACAGCCCACTTCGTCGATGAGATCACGCAGTGTGACGTAGCTGCCCGCGCGCTTGGAGATCTTCACCTCTTCACCGTTCTTCAGCACCGTCACCATCTGGTGCAGCACGTAGTCCGGCCAACCCTGGGGAATACCTTCGTCTAGCGCTTGCAGACCCGCACGCACACGCGTGATGGTGCTGTGGTGATCAGAACCTTGCTCGTTGATGACGCGCACAAAACCGCGCTTCCACTTCTCCAAGTGATAGGCGACATCCGGCACGAAGTAGGTGTAACCACCGTCGCTCTTGCGCATCACGCGGTCTTTGTCGTCGCCAAAATCGGTGGTGCGCAACCACAGCGCAGCGTCCTGTTCGTAAGTGTGACCGCTGGCGATGAGCTGCTTCACCGTCGCCTCTACTTTGCCCTCGGTATAGAGTGCCGACTCCAGCGAGAACACATCGAACTCCACCCGGAAGGCGCGCAAGTCCAGGTCCTGCTCGCGGCGCAGAGAAGCAACAGCGAAATGACGGATGGCTTCGGCATCATTCACATCGCCTTTGCCGGTGGTGTGCTGATCGTCCGCTTCGACGGTTTCTTTCGCCATGTAGCTGCGCGCCACATCCATGATGTAGTCACCGCGATAGCCGGACTCCGGCCACGACGCATCGTCCGGCGTGACCCCCTTGCAGCGCAATTGCACCGACAAGGCGAGGTTGTCGATCTGCGCACCGGCATCGTTGTAGTAGAACTCGCGCGTCACATTCCAGCCCGCCGCGTGCAACACATTGCACAGGCAATCGCCCACCGCCGCGCCGCGCCCGTGACCGACATGCAGCGGGCCGGTCGGGTTGGCCGAGACGAACTCCACCCCCACCTTGCGACCTTGGCCGACATGCACATGACCGTAGCCCGCCCCCGCCTGCAACACACCATGCACCACATCCTGCTTGGCAGCAGTGGTGATGAACACATTGATGAAGCCCGCCCCCGCGATCTCGACCTTCTCGATGACCTCGGATTTCGGCAATGCTGCGATCAGCGCATTGGCGATGTCGCGCGGCGATTTGCGCAATGGCTTCGCCAGCTGCATCGCCAAGTTGCAGGCGTAATCGCCATGCGAGGCTTGTTTGGGACGTTCGATGAGCACGGATGCACCGGCATGATCGGGCGCAACCTCGTGCAAAGCACGCGCGAATAAATCAGTTAGATGGGATTTGAAATTGAGGACAGCGGACATGAAACAGTACCCAGTAATATGTATCTCGCGTAGCGCTTCGTTCGACCCCTCTCCCTACGGAGGATGGCTGGGGCGGGGGAAACGGGCTTAACAAGTCGTCAGGTTGGCGTCAGCGCCATACCCGTTTAAGAGGCGCGGATTATAGCATTTGAGGAACTCTCGGTTGCCTATGCGAAGTTGTTTAACCCGGTACAGCGATACTGGTAGCATGACTTTACATTTGAAGATTTGAACGGAGTTGATCCTGCCATGTGTCTCGGCATCCCTATGCAAGTCGTTGAAGTCGATGGCGCGTTCGCGTGGTGCGAAGGGCGCGGTCGGCGCGAGCGTTTGAATACCTTGCTGCTGGTGGATGTCGCTGTCGGCGATTGGGTGTATGCCGTGCTGGGGCAGGCGCGCGAGAAACTGACGGCGGATCGTGTGAATGAGATCAACCTCGCGCTCGATGGTCTCGCGGCCGCCATGCAGGGCGAGACCGATCTCGACAAGTATTTCCCCGATCTCATTCCAGCCAAAGATGCCTGATCTCGATACCGGTCGTGTACGCATACGCCTCGCTTGTACTGACGGACAGGTGAGTGCAGTGCAGGTAAGTAGTGAGCGTCCGCAGGTCGCACAGATATTGCGCGGCCGCACGGCATCGCAAGCGGCTCACATAGTCTCCGTGATGTTTGCGCTTTGCGGACAAGCGCAAACGCGAGCAGCAGTGTCTGTAATGTCGGCCGCACGTGGAGAGGAATGCGCCCCCATGATCGAGCAGGATGTTCAGCGCGAAGCCTTGCGCGAACATCTGTGGCATTACCTGCTCGATCTGCCGCCGCTGTTGGGCGAGGTGGCGCTCCAGGAGGATTTTGTCCTAGGCGCCAAGGCGATAGCGCAAGGCCGGCGCGATGAACTGCTGGCCTTGCTAACACGCCCTCGCATCCAATCGCTGCGTATTCACTTGCGCCAGTTGGATGATGCATACGCATCACCATCCCGCTCTTTACCGGCGCTTGATGCAAGAG
>JBAYTV010000032.1:0-9642 GCA_041675405.1 Sideroxydans sp.
GGCGGCGATGAACAGCACGATCAACACGAACACGAACAGCGTCAGCGACAGCTCCATTCGATACGGTGGATGCACGAACAGCACGTAGCCATCGTTATGCGAAAGCAAGGTCACTGCTACGGCAGCGGCAAACAAAGCCAACAACCAGGTTAGGAACCTCATCGAGCACTCCGCTCATGGGTGGCGCGATAGTTACGCACCGCTTCCAAGCTGCCGCTGATATCCGGCACGTTGAGGGTGATGTTGGCGGAGGACAGTTTTTGCAGGGAAACCAAGGCTTGTGTCGCCTCTTTCGATTTGTTGTCGAAGTAGCGGTTGATCCATGCTTGTGCCGACTTCAGTTCGCGCTGGAAGCTCACTTCATCATGCGACAGCAAAGCCAGACGTGCAGAGATCAGGCGTAGCTTCAGGTTCTCGCGCAGGAAAAAAGTCTGTGTCGGAGAGAGTAAGGGCATCTCGGCTTGCTCGGTATTTTCGATGCGCACAAGGCCGCGCAATTCTTGCCACAGTTCATGCCAGAAACGGGCCCATGCGTTGCCAGCCGAAACGTTCGTAGCGGCTGCTTCAGCTTCGGGTCGCAGACGAGCATCCTGTGCCAGTGGCATGCTGTCGGCCGCGATGATTAGTTTGTCCAATTGTTGGTTGATGCCAGTCGCATCGATGTTGGGCAAGGCGCGCAGGCGCTCGATGTCGCGGCTGATGCGATTCTTCATCTCGCCGAAGGCAGGACGGTCGAGACGCTGTAGCCTGCTTTCGGCATGCTGCAGTGCGATCAATGCCGCCTTTACGTTGGCGGACAATTGCAGTTGCTGCCCTGCGATGAGCACCATTTGTTCCACATCCGCCAAAGCGGTCTGATCGCGGCTGCTAGACACCTCTTGATATAGCGCATCGAGCGCGGCGCGCTGGCTCTGCGTCTCGGCAAATTTACTTTCCAGCAGGCTCAACTTACCGCCCAACTCGCGCACCAACTCCTGACTCTGCGTGACCAGCGTCTGGTTCGCTTTGCTACTGCCTTCCACTTCAGCCAGGCGTCGCGCGACCTCTTGTTGCACTTGATTGAGCTGATAGTGAGCATCTATCCACTGCCATACGAACACGACCACCAACACGGCCAGGGTGAGTTGCGTCAAGGACATGCCGGAGATCAGTTTGCCGATGGGGTTGCCGCTGGCTGTCTTTGGACCAGGGGGGAGCGAAGCGGTATCTGGCCCGACTTTGGCTGGTTCGGATGCGGGCTGGGTAGGTGTGGTTTCGCTCATTGTGTGCTCACGGTTGTGAATGCTTGCCCCATGCTACCAAAGCCGTGAGCAATCCGTCATCCCCTGCTTCGGCCAGAATGATGTTTTTCCAACCTTGTTGTTGTGCCAGTTCGGCGATACGGGCATGAGGGACGAAAAGAGGCAGGCTGGCGAATCGGGCTTGGTTCGCTTGCGTCAGCCCTTGCCACAGATTGCCAAGCGCTTCGCTGCTGGTCACGTTGATGGCATGCGGTGAAGCTTCCAGCACGCTGTCAGCATCCAATTCCGGCTTGCTGCGTTCATAACAGGTCACGTAGTCCACCAGCGCGCCGCGTGCTTTCAGCGTGTCGCCCAGCAACTCGCGCCCGCCGTTGCCGCGCAATATCGCCACCTTCCAACCGGATACGTTCTGCAATGCGGGCAAGGCCAGCAAAGCTTCGCTATCGAAACGTTCTGTCGGCGCGATGACAGCGATGCCTAGGTTGCGCAATGCCTGGGCACTGCTTTGTCCAACGGTGGCGACGCGCACGGTAGTTGGCACAGCGCCAATGGCGTTCATGCCGTACTTCACCGCATTCGGGCTGATGAAGATGAGCAGGTCGTAAGTGGAGAGGTGTTGCTTGAGTGCGTTCAACTCAGACGCATCGGCGGCAGAGGTTATCTCCAGCAAGGGAAACAAGATCGCGTTGCCACCGAATTCGGTGATGCGTCGGGTCAGTCCAAGCGCTTGCTCACGCGGGCGCGTGACGACGATGTTGAGTCCTGCTAATGGCAAGCTGGCAACCATAAAATCATTTGCCACAGAGACCACAGAGTACACAGAGAAATAGGCTGCATTCACTCTCTGTGTACTCTGTGGTCTCTGTGGCTAAAATTTTTTGCTCCTTACGATGAAAGCGCCGCGAGAATCTCGCCTGCTCCCTGCCTCAGAAGGTCTTGTGCGATGGCATCCCCCAAGGCTTCAGGGTTGGCGATGTCGCCCATCTGTTCGGCGCGTAGCAAGCGTGAGCCATCCGGTGTGGCGACAAAGCCACGCATGCGCAGTTTGCCGTTCTGAACTTCGGCGAAACCGCCCAGCGGTACCGAGCAGCTACCCGCCAAGGCGCGGCTCATGGCGCGCTCTGCCAGCACGCAAGCGGACGTGTCGGCATGGTGCAAGGGAGCGAGGACTGCTTTCAGGTCAGGGCGGTCGGCACGGGTCTCGATACCGAGCGCGCCTTGGCCCACAGCAGGTAGGCTGTCTTCGCTGGAGATGACGGCGCGGATGCGCTCGCCCAAACCCAGACGCTTCAATCCAGCCGCCGCCAAGATGATGGCGGCGTATTGGCCTTCGTCCAACTTGCGCAGGCGGGTCTGCACGTTGCCGCGCAGCGGTTGGATATTCAAATGGGGGAAGCGGGCGCGCAGTTGGCTCTCGCGGCGCAGGCTGGAGGTGCCCACCACACTGCCCGCAGGCAAGGCGGCCAGATTGTCGAAATCGTTGGAAACGAAAGCATCGCGCGGGTCTTCGCGTTCGCCGATACAGGCTAGTGTGAAACCGTCCGGCAGGTTCATCGGCACGTCTTTCAGCGAGTGCACGGCGATGTCAGCGCTGCCGTTCTCCAGTGCGGTCTCCAGCTCTTTGACGAACAGACCTTTGCCGCCGATCTTGGACAGCGTGACATCGAGGATCTGGTCGCCTTGGGTGGTCATGCCCAAGATGCTGACGGAGGTTTGCGGGTATAATGCACGCAGTCTGTCCCGTATGTGTTCTGCTTGCCACATGGCCAAAGCGCTTTCGCGCGAGGCGATCACCAAACGGGATGGGGGAGTAAGAGAAGCCTGACTCATCGGTTTTCCTAGAATTTATTAATCAATAGCGCGGCGCATTCTAGCAGGTGCGCCGCGCTTTTGCGCCGACCAAGCGTTGAAGAATATGAACCTAATCTCTGCACCAATCGACCTATCCAGTAAGGATGCCCCTCTGCGCGACGATATCCGCCTGCTTGGACGCATCCTAGGGGACACCTTGCGTGAGCAAGAGGGCGAAGCCACTTATGAGCTGATCGAGAAAGTGCGCCGCACCGCAGTACGTTTCCGCAAGACGCAGGATGAACGCGACGGTGCCTTGCTGGAAGAGATGCTGGATGCCTTGAGTCCGGAAGAGACACTGCTGGTGGTACGCGCCTTCAGCTATTTCTCGCAACTCTCGAACATCGCCGAAGACCTGCATCACAACCGTCGCCGTCGCGCGCACCTGAAGGCGGGTTCACCGCCGCAGGAAGGTAGCTTGCAGCTGGTGCTGGATCACGTGGAAGAGAAGAAGCTCGGCATCGATGCCGTGCAAGCTTTTTTCGACAAAGCGCTCATCTCGCCCGTGTTGACCGCGCACCCGACCGAAGTGCAGCGCAAGAGCATCCTCAATTGCCAGCTCATCATCTCCAGCTTGTTGGACGAGCGCGACCGCATGGATATGACGCCGGAAGAGCTGGAGGACAACGAAGAGAAGCTGCATCGCTTCGTGCTCATCTTGTGGAGTACGCGCATGTTGCGTACCACCAAGCTGTCGGTGCAGGATGAAGTGAAGAACGGTCTGTCCTTTTACGACTACACCTTCCTGCACGAGATCCCACGTTTATATGCAGGGCTGGAGAAACAGATCGAGGCGCGCTTCGGCAAACGCATCGAGCTGCCCCCTTTCTTGCGCGTGGGTAGCTGGATCGGCGGCGACCGCGATGGCAACCCCTTCGTGACCCACGAGGTGATGTTGGATGCGGCGCAGCGCCACTCCGGCACGGTGATGGATTACTACTTGGCCGAGACCAATCTGTTGAGTTCGCGCTTGAGCTTGTCAGACCGCTTGGTGGATGTGAGTGCAGAGTTGGAAGTGTTCGCCGGGCAATCACCCGACAAAGAAGTGAGTCGCGAAGACGAGCCCTATCGTCGTGCCTTGCTGGCAGTTTACGCACGCTTGGTGGCGACCACCGAGCACCTCGGCCATCGCGTGCAGCATCTGCATCCGGTGAACAAGGATGTCGCACCGTACGCCACTGCTAAAGAATTCATCGCCGACCTCGACATCATCATCCATTCTTTGGAACACCATGGCGCGCTGTATCTGTCGCGTGGTCGCATGGCCTATCTGCGGCGTGCGGCGGAAGTGTTCGGTTTCCATTTGGCACCACTGGACATGCGCCAGCACAGCGCCATCCACGAACAGACCGTGGGTGAATTGCTGGTGAATGCGGGCGTGGCTGATTATGCGAAGTTGGACGAAGTGGGTCGTCGCAAGGCACTGCTTGCGGCCTTGCAAGCAGGCAAGCTGCTCTCGGCTGATCTGGAGAAGTTCTCCGACGTGCCCAAGGGCGAGCTGAACCTGATGCGTGCCGCCGCCGATATCCATAGGCGCTTCGGGCGCAACGCACTGCCCAACTACATCATCTCCAAGACCGATGCCGTGAGCGACATGTTGGAAGTGGCGCTGATGGTGCAACAGAGCGGCTTGCTTCAGGTGAAGCCCTCACCTCAATCCTCTCCCGCAAGCGGGCGAGGAGGCGAACGCGAAGAGCAATCTTCAACTCCTGACCTGCACATCAATATCATCCCGCTGTTCGAGACCATCGAAGACTTGCGCGGTTGCGGTCCTATCATGGACGAGTTGTTCTCCATCCCGTTCTACCGCGAACTGTTGAAGAGCCGGGACAACACGCAGGAAGTGATGCTGGGCTACTCCGATAGCAACAAGGACGGAGGCTACCTCACTGCCAACTGGGAGTTGTACAAGGCCGAGGTCGAGCTGGTGAAGGTATTCGAGAAACATGGCATCGAGCTGCGTCTGTTCCACGGTCGTGGCGGTACGGTCGGTCGCGGCGGAGGTCCAAGCTACCAAGCGATCTTGGCGCAACCACCCGGTAGTGTGAACGCGCAGATCCGCATCACCGAGCAGGGCGAGGTCATCTCCAGTAAGTATTCCGACCCCGAGATCGGTCGCCGCAATCTGGAGATATTGGTCGCCGCCACCATGGAAGCCACCATGGTGCATCACCACGGTGATGATTCCACCATGCCCGAGTTCCATCGCATCATGGAAGGTATGAGCCGCGACGCGTTCGCTTCCTACCGCAAGCTGGTGTACGAGACACCGGGCTTCACCGATTACTTCTTTGCCGCCACGCCTATCCGCGAGATCGCCGAACTCAACATCGGCAGCCGCCCTTCGGCACGTCGCGCCACGCAGAATATCGAAGACCTACGCGCCATCCCGTGGGTGTTCAGCTGGAGTTTGAACCGCGCCATCCTGCCGGGTTGGTTCGGCTTCGGTAGTGCGGTGAAACAGTTCATCGAGCGCGAAGGTGACGCAGGGATGAAGCAGTTACAAGCGATGAACCAGAACTGGGCGTTCTTCCGTGGCCTGTTGTCCAACATGGACATGGTGCTGTCCAAGACCGATATGGGTATCGCCTCGCGTTATGCGGAGTTGGTGCCGGACGAGGAATTGCGTGCGCGCATCTTCGGCGCTATCGAAGCCGAGTGGCAGACCACGGTCGACATGCTGTTCGCGATCACGGGCGCTACACATCTGTTGGAAGACAATCCGACCTTGGCACGCAGCTTGACCACGCGTACGCCGTACATCGATCCGCTCAACCACTTGCAAGTGGCGCTGCTGTATCGCCACCGCGCAGGGGACAGCGACGAGAAGGTGAAGCGCGCCATCCACCTCACCATCAACGGCATCGCGGCTGGTTTACGCAACAGCGGTTAAGGGCACTTCTCTAAATCCAAATTTCGTCGCAATACTGCGTTGCTCACAAAAAATTGCTCCTTACATAGTCATATCTATGCCGCGTCGCAATTTTTTGTTCGCGCCTTGTCTTGCTTAGAACTTTGAATTTATAGAAGCGCCCTATAGAGATTCCTTGCGCATAAGCAAAAAGCCTCGCATCACTGCGAGGCTTTTTGTTTTCTGGCGATCTGAAGCTGGATCAGAACCGGCGCTTAGGCGGAGGCGACGATGGGCCGCGACCTTCGATGTGACGGAACGTGATGCGACCTTTGCTCAGATCGTAAGGAGAGATCTCCAACGACACCTTGTCGCCAGCGATGATGCGGATGTGGTTCTTCTGCATCTTCCCTGCGCTGTAGGCAAGAAGTTGGTGACCGTTCTCTAGTGTGACGCGGAAACGAGAGTCCGGAAGGACCTCATCCACCACGCCATTGAACTCGAGAAGTTCTTCCTTAGCCATGTCTATTAAGCCGCCTGGATGTTCGACGCTTGCTGGCCTTTGGGGCCGGCAACGATGTCGAAAGTCACTTGCTGACCTTCAGTCAGAGTCTTGAAACCCGAACTTTGGATCGCTGAAAAATGCGCGAACAGATCGTCGCCGCCGTTTGTTGGTGTGATGAAGCCGAAGCCCTTAGAATCGTTGAACCACTTAACTGTACCGTTTGCCATGTTGAATCTCCTTAAATAAAAAATAGGGACGAACCCCGTGTAGGGCGAAGTTCAAGACGGCTAGAGGTGAAGGAAGGAATTACCGCGTAACGGAGACTAACCAGACAACAACGACAGACTTGAGAATCGCGGCGCGCACTATGGACTGGATTGTCGGGAATAGCAAACGAAATGTTTGGGTGGGCGATAATGAACTGGCGAAGCGGCCGATGCGATGCTTCGCCGGTCATCCATATTTACAGCGTGATGCGCGAACCGAAGTGTTCTTTGTACAGTTCCGCCAATTCCATTCGGTTGTATCGGTGGTTCTGACCGCCGCGATTGGCGATCTTGAGCGAACCCATGAGCGAGGCCAAGCGACCTGTGGTCTCCCAATCCCACCCCTTTTGGATGCCGTGCAGCAAGCCTGCGCGATAGGCATCACCGCAGCCTGTGGGGTCGACGATGGCTTTGGGTTTCGGTGTGGGGATAGCGATCTGTTTGCCTTCGGAATAGATGAGCGAACCATCTGCGCCGAGGGTGACGATAAGTGCCTTCACACGCTTGGAGATCTCTTCTAATGTCTTGCCGGTCTTATCTTGCAACATCTTTGCTTCGTAATCGTTCACGGTGACGTAGGTCGCTTGTTCGATGAAGCGCAGCAACTCGGCACCGGAGAACATGGGCATGCCTTGACCGGGGTCGAACACGAAGGGGATGTCCTGCTCAACGAATTCGAGCGCGTGCTGCATCATACCTTCGCGACCATCGGGTGACACGATGCCGAGGGTGACTTCCTGCGCCATCGACACGCTGTTCAAATGCGAGTTGCCCATCGCGCCCGGATGGAAGGCGGTGATCTGGTTGTCGTCAAGGTCGGTGGTGATGAAGGCTTGCCCAGTGAAGCTGTTGGGTATGTGGCGGATGTGGGTCTGTGGCAGGCCGAGTTTCTCAAGACGCGAGGCGTAAGGCGCGAAATCGTCACCGACCGTTGCCATGATGAGCGGATGGCCACCCAGCATCTGCAAGTTGTAAGCGATGTTGCCCGCACAGCCGCCGTACTCGCGGCGCATCTCGGGTACGAGGAAGGCGACGTTGAGGATGTGGATCTGTTCGGGAAGGATGTGATTCTTGAATTTGTCTTTGAACACCATGATGGTGTCGAATGCCATTGAGCCGCAGATGAGAGTTTTCATGTTGATTCGGTAAGTGGGTGATAGGAGCGGATTATAAAGGGGGGCAAGTCTATTTCTTATCCATATTCTGAATGAAGAGCCCGATGAGCTGGGAGATATCGCTCGGTGCTTGCAGGAAGCGGAAACCGGCGCGATTCGCCATCGTGCCATCTGGGCGTTGGGCCGTGGTGATGTGGCGCAGTTCAAGGTCCGCCGTCACTGCATCACCATTGGGCGTGATGATGCGGCTGCCTTTCAGTATCGCACCCGGCACCAGATGGACGCCGAGGTCGTAGATGAGCGCGCCCAAGCCATCGTGGCTCACATCGGTGATATGCGATTCGAAGGGCATGAAGCCTCCTGCGTCAGCCACGCAACGTAGCGAAAGTTCGTCGGCGGTACTGAGTCGCACGTGTTCGCGCCGATTGTGCAGCAGGAGTGATTTCGGCAAGTTGAAATGGATGGCTGGCTGCCCGTCGATCTGCGTCTCTTCGGGGGACGATGCTTCGAATGAATAGAGCAGTCCTTGTGCATCCGTGGCAGTGAATTCCAGCGCATCATGGAAGTTCAGTAGTGCGCTGTTCGCTTCTTTGTTGGCAGAGAAGGTGGTTGTGAAACGACCATGTGGTAGATCGAGTGCGAGCATGAACGCCCTGAACGCATGGTGATCACCGACTACGGCAACGATGTGACAGCGTTCATGCACCAGCATCTGCAAGATGCGACATATTTCGATATGGGAATGGAACAGCAGGTTGTCGGGACTGGCTTTCTTGGCGTCGGCTGGCGTACTCATGCTGCTTAAGCGAACAACACCATGCCCCACACGAAGAGCATATTGCCCATGCTCAGCAGCACGGCTGCGCCGGCGATGTCTTTGGCACGCTTGGCGAACGGGTGCTGGTCGAGCGAGGTGTGATCCACTGCGGCTTCGACAGCAGAATTGACGAGTTCGAGGATGAGTACCAGCAAGGTGCTGGCGACCATGAGGATCTTGCCGACCGTGCCGACGTCACACAGCAAGGCAAAAGGGATGGCGATAGCCGCGACGAGCAATTCTTGGCGGAACGCGTCTTCGTATTTCCATGCTTCGCGAAAGCCGTTCAGTGCGGCCTTGAGTGCATGGAAGACATGCAAAGGGCCTGGCTCGAATTTGTTTGGGCTTTCCATTTTAATTCTCCGCGCCATTGCTCCGCTCCATTTGCACAGAGCGGAAGAAATACCAAAGGTAGTAGATTCCTATCACGGTGCCGACGGGGAAGGTGAGCAAAGAGAGCAGCGCGCAGGGGTGGCACACCCAAGAGGACTTGCGCAGGTTCGCCAGTAACACGAAACCGCCCGCAATGAACAGCAATCCCGCCAGCACACCGCCAATGACGGCAGTGTTGCTCGCGCTATCCAGTTTGAGCACCAACAAAGAAAAGATCAGTGTACCCAGCACGAGCCAGCTGATGCCGATGATCTGTCTGTGTAACTTGTTCATCCGTCTCTAATTCAAAACAGCCAATGCCGCATCGTAGCTTGGCTCGTGCTTGATGTCGTCCACCAACTCGGCGTGGATGATCTGGTCTTTCTCATCCAATACGAGCACTGCACGGGCAGTCACGCCAGACAAAGCGGTGTCGGCGATCTTTACGCCGTAGTTGCGCATGATGTCGCGGCCACGCATCAGCGACAGGGTGATGACGTTCTCCAAGCCTTCCGCTACGCAGAAGCGGCTCATCGCGAACGGCAGATCGGCGGAGATCACCAACACCACGGTGTTGGTCAGCTTGCTCGCCGCTTCGTTGAACTTGCGGGTGGAGGTGGCGCA
>JBAYTV010000033.1:0-9575 GCA_041675405.1 Sideroxydans sp.
ATGGGCATCAATCTCTCTGGAACTCTAGCGGCAGCGCGCGGTAAAGGTATCGATTCGCTCGATGCCTTCGTTGGCGTAGTTGATAGCGTCGTCGCCAAGAATGGAGAATTTCAAGCGTTGCAGGCCAAGCTGAAGACGGCAACGGGTTCTGATCGACGTGACATCCTGGCATCCCAAGCGGACATCCTGCAAGGTTCTGCCATTGGGCAATTGGTGCAAGACCGTCAAGCATTGATGGCACTGGTCGGCATCATGGGTAACCGTGGCTATATGTCTGACGTGCAAAAGAGAGCCTTGGCGGGTGAAGGTGCGGCAGAAAAGAACTATGCAGTGATCTCTCAAGAGGCAGGTTTTAAAGTGCAGCAGGCTTCGAATGAGAAGACCTTTGCCACGCAAAATGCGTTTGAGAAATTGACGCCGCTAGTGGGAGCGGTCGCAGTGGGATTCACGACCATCGCGCAAGAGTTTCCATTGTTCACGGCATCCACTATCGCAGCCACGACCGCTCTGACGGCATTGGCCGCTGCATCGATGGGGGCGACATTGATGGGTGGCAAGGGCGGTGGGCTGACCAGCTTGCTTTCAAAAGGTAAGTCGCTTGCGGTGGGTGCAGGCGGCTTGGCGCTACGCGGTGGCGCGGCTGCCCTATCGCTTGGTGGGTTAGCTGTGGCTGGCGCGGGCGCTGGTGGTTATGGGGCTGGTACGCTGGTCAACAAGTATGCTGTCGAAGGAACTGAATTCGGTGACAATCTCGGCGGCATGATCGCTACTATTCTCGCCAAGCTTGGGAATGAAACTGCACAAGAGGCCCTCAACGTCACCTTGCATCTCGACGGTGAGCAGATCGCCGCTGCGGTGAATCTGCGCAACGCTCGCACTTCAACCAGAAACTAACCATCTCTAGCGGAAGTCCTTCCGCCTTAACTGCCCTCATGCGCGCGCGTAAAGTCAGCGCATGGCTTGGGCAGACACATTACTGGAAGCATCATTTCGTGGTGTCATTTTTGACATCGTTAAAACCGACGACAGCGCGGATCGTGCGCTCGCCGAGCATACCTATCCTTATGTGGACGGTGCTGATGTAGAGGACATGGGGCGTGGCGCGCGCCGGATAGGCGTGGAGGCTGTGTTTTATGGCGATGATTATGAGGTGCGTTTGCAGGGTTTTTTGGCGGCGCTTGAGCAGTCTGGTTCTGGTGAGTTCGTTCACCCTGTCTTTGGATCAATCAAGAACGCGCAACCATCCCGAGTATCCGTTCATCATGATGCGGAGAACCCAGATTACGCTTCTGTCACCATCGAGTTCATCGAATCGACACCGGGTAAGTCGTTCTTCGGCGATGTTCGTATCTCTCAAAAGACCGAGGCCATCACCCAGCAGGGCTCTATTGCGATTGCTTCTGCGTCTGAGAATGTCGGCAAGCTGATCGACCGATTGCGCGCGGCCAACCCAATGGCTGGTTTGGATACATTACGTGCCAGTTTGACTGCGCCCTTGCTCGCTATCACTTCATCGGCTGGGGTGTTGTTGTCCGGTCTGGATGTATTGGCTTATCCGCGCGCATGGGGTAACGATATCTCGTCTCTGGTCGGTGGCATTCTTGATGTGCGTGAATGGGGTGCGCGTTTAGATGCAGATTGGGCAAGCATCCAAAGCGACCTAAATGCATTCTCGATATTCAGTGCGGCACCTTCTGTCGCCCAACCTTTAGTTGCAGCCGATAACGAGCCTACTGAAGCGCAAGCGATTGCAGCTGCCGCCGTTACGATACAGGTCAATGTTGCGGTCGGTATGGCCAATGCGGCGAGTTATCTATTGTCCAGCGAAGCGGCTACTCCCACCATGTCACCCAGCCAGATCGAGCTTGTCTGCAATAAGGCCCGCACTGCAATCGACACGGCCATTGCTCAGGTGCGTACTGTTTATGGCATCGAGCAGAGCCGAGCAATCACCGAACCGCTGAAAGGCCAAGCGCTGGCGGTTCAAGAGGCGGCGCAAGCGATCATTGCTTTGCGCCCGCCGCTTATCCTTCGCATGGTGGAAACACCCGGCACCATGCGCCTGATCGCACATCTTTGGTATGGCGACCATTCACGTGCTTCAGAGTTGTATCGCCTGAATGGTGCACGTGCGCCATTCTTGAATGTTGGAGACAGCATCTATGCCTACGCCAGATAACGACAAAGTCAATCTGCTGATCGGCGGAAATGTGCATGGCGACTGGTCAAGCTATGAGATCGATTCTGACCTGCTTACCCCAGCTGATGGCTGGGCTGTTTCACTTGGCTTGAGTGACGGAAACGTACCGCCTGATGTCGTTGCTGGGGCGGCTGTGAAGGTGATGGTCGGCGGCGATGTGGTGATGACCGGATATGTGGATGAGGTCAATCAAGCAGTGAGCAAGAGTTCGCACAGTTTGAGTATGTCGGGGCGAGATCTTGCAGCTGATCTGATCGATTGCTCTGCGCCTATCTTCACGGCGAAATTGGTGAGCCTTAAACAGGTTATTGCCAAGATTGTAAGTGATTTTCATATCAAAATTCGCATCGATGCCGATGCAACCCGCACCCGTACAAAAGTAAGTATCGAGCCGGGTGATACCGCTTGGGATGCATTGGCACGTGCGGCAGAAGCTAATGGTCTCTGGCCGTGGTTTGAACCGGATGGCACGCTGGTGATCGGCAGGCCCGACTACACCACCCCGGTAGTGGCTTCGCTAATCATTCGTAAAAACGGCGAAGAAAACAACCTTATCAGTCTTTCCAAGCAGGAATCAATGCATGGCCGCTACTCTAAAGTGACGGTGTATGGGCAGACGCCCGGTACGGATACCGAGCAGGGAAAGAATGCACAGCATGGGTCATTCGCTGACGATGGTGTAAGCCGCTATCGCCCAAAGATCGCCATTGACCACGAGTGTGATAGCCCAGCCGTATGCCGTGACCGCGCACACAAGATCATCACTGATAGTAGGCTGAATGGCTTGACGCTTTCTGCGACGGTCAAAGGTCACCGTATTGTTGCTCCCGGAAAAGATTCTGATGGCTGGCTGTGGACGCCTGGTCAGCGCGTACATGTGTATTCCGAGCCGCACGGCATCAACGGCGTCTTCTTTTTGATGGCGCGTAAGTTCAACCGAAATCGCCAAGACGGAACACGCACTGTGCTGACGCTCAAAGAGGATGGCGTATGGGCAATCTATGCGCATCCGCACAAGAATAATCATCGCCTTGGCAAGAACGCGATGCCGGGCAAGATCATCGACGTGACAGGTGCTGCGTCATGATGAATCAGGTCAAGCAGATCGATGAGCGTATCAGCCGCAAGCTGGCATCCATCCGCCAAGCATTCAGGGGGGTAGTGACGCTGGTTAAGGCGGCTGGCTCAGTGCAGTTAGTTCAATTGAATGGCTTGTCAGGTGAGCGCTTGCAAGATGTAGAACACTTCCAGCAGTTTGGCTTTACAAGCAACCCACCTGCGGGGTCTATGGCTATCGTGTTGCCCATTGGTGGTAAGACCGCACATGGCATCGTCATCGCAACTGAGCATGGGACTTATCGCCTGAAGAATTTGGAAAGCGGAGAGACGGCCATCTACAACCAGTATGGAGACCATGTGTTGTTCAAGGCGAACCGCCGTATGCAAATCGTATCTTCTATCGGTGTAGATATCGATTCGCCAGAAGTAACGATGAGTGGAAATTTAAACATCACTGGAAACATCGTTGCTGATGGAGATATCAGCGACCAAGGTAGTAAGTCGATGGCTGCGATGCGAGAGGTATTCAATTTGCATACTCAGCCAGTATCTGGCGGTATTGCTCAAGCGCCTTCAGGGAGTATGTGATGGATGCGCTGATCAATCCGGCTACACGTGATTACGAGCTGCTCTCTGGGGTGGTGAAGCGCGATCCATCAGGCGGGTTGGCGAATACGTGTTATCAGCGCTTAAGCATCCCATTAGGTAGTTATTGGGCTGACAAATCAATCGGCAGCCGACTACATGAATTGCAACGCGAGAAGGATGTCGTGCGTGTTTCTACACTCGCCAAACAATATGCCCAGCAGGCGTTAGCACCTATCGTGACGGATGGGCGTGCGACGCAGATCGATATCTCTACTGAGCAGCTCCACAACGGACGAATCCACTTGCTGTTCGAGGTGACTACCGCCAGCGGTGAGACGTTAACTTTCAAACATCCAGTCGGAGTGATTTAACGCTATGTTCCCAACCAAAGACTACCGTCAGATCCGTGCCGATATCCTGCGCGACATTGCTAATCAGTTGCCTGCTGCGGCAGTGGGCGATGATTCTGATTTTGCGATGCGTGCTAATGCAACCGCATCGGCTATCGAAGGGTTGTATCAGCACCAACAATGGATAGCGCGCCAGATACTTCCAGATACGGCTGATAGCGATTTCTTGGAACGCCATGCCATGTTGCGTGGAATCACTCGCAAGCCAGCTGCCGCTGCAACTGGTGCGATTCAATTCACTGGCCTAGTCGGAACAGTAGTTCCTCTCGCCACAGAAGCCAAAACAAACGGAGCCATCACCTTTGTCACTACTGCTGAAGGAATAATCGGCATTGGTGGGACGGTGAGTATCGCTGCGCAGGCATCGGTAGCTGGGTTGTCAGGAAACCAACCAGCAGCGACTCCTTTGGTGTTGGTAGGAGCGCCAGCTGGTATCCAATCAAATGCGTCTATCGCCACGATGACAGGGGGTGTAGATATTGAGAGCGATGCCAGTCTGTTGGCTCGCTTACTGATCGATATCCGCCTTCCCCCAGCAGGCGGTGCGCCACATGATTACGATGCGTGGGCGCTGGAAGTTCCGGGCGTGGTCGATGCTTACATTTTTACCCAACGCCGGGCGGCGAATTCTATAGATGTGGTGATCGAGGCGGAAGGTGGCGCACCATCGGCGCAACTCATCTTGGATGTGGCTGCACATATAGAATCTGTACGGCCATGCTGTGCGGATGTGTTGGTGATGGCTCCTACGTTCGTACCCGTGGATATCACTGCGGTTCTTGCTTTATCAGGAATCACGCTGGTCGATGCGACGACGCTGATCAATGCCCGCCTATCCTCATACTTCTCTGCCTTGCATGTCGGTGATTCTGTTCCTCGCTCAAAGCTGATCACGTTGATGATGGAAGTGAGCGGCGTGCTGGATGTGAACCTTACGGCACCTGCGGTGAATATTGCCATCCTTGCTGATTCGACGCATTCGCAGATTGCTCAAATCGGAGTGGTGACGCTGACATGATCTACGCAGATCTTCTCAAGCACCTGCTACCTCCCGTTTCGTATGACCGGAATGGTGTCGTGCTATCTGCTTCACAGGGTGCCGAAGGTAGTGCGCTTGATGGGGTTCTTGAAAGTGCATCCAGTATCCATAACGAGGCTGATGCACGGTCTACTTATAGCCTCTTGAGCGATTGGGAAAGAGTGTCCGGGTTATCAGCACTCAACCTAAGCGTGGAGCAACGTCGCGCTGCTCTCACTGCAAAGTTATCCGCTCACGGAGGCCAGTCTCGCCCGTACTTTGTTGCAATGGCAGAGCGGATGGGATTCTCCGGCGCGACTATCAAAGAGTTCAAGCCTGCCACCTGCAATGGCACCTGTAATGATTCTCTGTATGGCGAGCCAGATCGTTTTGTCTGGCAGATGAATCTGCCGAGCGCTGGCGGTAAGTTCATCGCTAACTGCAACAGCCCATGCAACTCACCGCTGGGATCGTGGGGAACGGGTGCGGTCGAGAACGCAATACGCGCTCTGCGGCCAGCTAATACAACTGTCATTTTTGAGAACACTTAGGAGAAGACCAATGTTCCGTATCGATACACCTAATAAAGCCGTCGATTTGTTCGGCGCAGGGAAACATGGATTCAGAGATGGAGACATCGCTCTCGGTATCAATCCAACTGAATTATCAGCAGATCAGCAAAATGCGCTGCAAGAAGAACTGGCTGGTGTAATCGAAGCAGCTGGTCTGATGTTAAGTAAGGCGAACAACGCGCAACTCGTTGAAGCTATCAAGCGCCTGATCGATGCCCAGTCTGGAAACTATGCATTGGATACAGGTGCAGCGAATGCCTACGTCGTAGCACTCGATCCGGCCATCGTCGCTTATGCAGATGGCATGACTGTACGAGTAAAGGCGGTCAACGCTAATACGGGTGCATCGACGTTGAACGCGGGCGGCGGGGCCAAGTCACTGGTAAGTGATACCGGCGCAGCGCTAGCTGCAGGGGATATTCCAGCAGCCAGTATTTTCACTGCCACGTATATTTTGGCTGCGGATAAGTTCTACGTTACATCAATGGTTCAGTCGCAGGGGGATGCGCGATATGCCAAGTTGGCAGGATTGGCGACGCAGTTGTTCTTATGTGCTGATGGTGGGGCTGGAAAGGAGGCTGTGAATATCAGCCAATTTGGGAATGCTCTGGCTGCAACCGGATATCAGAGGCTGCCTGGCGGCCTGATTCTTCAGTGGGGAGGTGTTACCTATACCTCAAGCGGAACTCAAACTTGGACGTATCCAATAGCCTTTCCGAACTATGCAATTATGACAATGTCTTCAATAAGACTTGGAGGGGCGGCCTCCTACGCCAGCAATCTTATCTCGCAAACTGACCAAGCTCCTGGATTGACTTCAGCTAAATTTTACCTACCCGCAGGTGCTGTAGCTTACAACGCTTGGGTACTTGCCCTCGGCTATTAAGGAGAAAAAATGTTCTATTCAGAAAAAACAGGCGGTTTCTACGACCGTGCAATACATGGCAATAACATTCCAGCGGATGCTGTTGATGTACCAGATGCGGAATACAGCGCACTTATGGAGGCGCAGGAACAAGGCAAGTACATCCAATCCAATGCTAACGGCTATCCGGTAGCGGTATCCCCTCCGCCTCCCACTGCCGCCGAGTTGCTGGCTGCTGCCAAAGATGCGCAGATATCGACAATCGAGGCCGCCTACACCGCCGCCGTGTCTGCCGACATCGCCTATCTCAGCACTACCTTTCAAGCAGATGCCGCTTCGCAAGCCCTTATCTCATCTGTGCTGGCTGCCAGCGGTGGTGCGTTGCCAGCGGGTTTTGTGTGGTACGACGCAACCAACCAACCAGTCGTGATGAAGTATGCAGAACTGCAAGGCTTGGCGGGTTCTATCCTGATGCGTGGCCAGCCGCTGTTCGCGCTGAAGCAAGCACACAAGGCGGCGATTCGTGCGGCAACGACCATTGCCCAAGTTGAAGCGGTGGCGTGGTGAGCCAGTTCACCATCCCCGTCGATCTGCGCATGTTGCAGGGTGGCGAGTGGGAACTCATCACCGGCTTCGACTACCACGTTGGCAAGCTCCCCAGCGAAGACGTGATCACCGTTCCCGCTGGATTCACTAC
The DNA here is from genome assembly GCA_041675405.1 of Sideroxydans sp. Lineage (GTDB taxonomy): Bacteria > Pseudomonadota > Gammaproteobacteria > Burkholderiales > Gallionellaceae > Sideroxyarcus. Next base: position 7,410 of record JBAYTV010000033.1, read on the forward strand.
CGACCTCGCCAGTGTGCCGCGTCTGTTTTGGAGCGTCCTACCGCCCTTCGGCGAATACGCCAAAGCCGCCATCTTGCACGACTGGTGCTACCGCAATTCAATCGGTAGCAAGCGTTACGCCGACGATGTGTTCATGGAAGCGATGACCGTGCTGGGCGTAGCCAAGTGGCGGCGCATGGTGATGTATTGGGCGGTGCGGGTGTTTGGGAAGGGTAACTACAAGTAGGAAAAGACGGTGCGACCGTTAAAGTGTTCGCGCACCTTAACGGCCACCTCCCGCAGAAGCAGCCTGCGTTTAGCCAAAGCACCGTACTGCTCGCGAGCAGCGTGCCGAGGCTACCACGTGAGGCAGGGATTGATGGAAACAGTTAGATGCGGTAAGTGCACCAAATTGTTGGCGAGAGCAGACTATGTACAGATAGAGATAAAGTGTCCGCGCTGCGGCACATTGAACCTGAAGGTCAAGAACCTCGAACCAGAACGCCAAGGAGCGTCTATCCGAAAGGAAGCGCACCATGACCAGCAAGACCCCGCTCTTTAACAATCAGGAACACGCTCCGATCATCCCTTGGGTGGGCGGCAAACGCAGGCTGGCCAAGCACATCATTCCGATGTTCCCAGCGCATACCTGCTACGTCGAACCCTTCTGCGGTGCAGCGGCGTTGTACTTCCTGAAGCCGCAGGTCAAAGTGGAAGTGCTGAACGATGTGAACGGTGAGCTGGTGAATCTCTACCGGGTGGTGAAGCATCACATGGATGAATTCATGCGACAGTTCCGTTGGGCGCTGACCAGCCGCCAGATGTACAAGTGGTTGCAGGTGACGCCTGAAGAAACGCTCACCGACGTGCAACGCGCAGCGCGCTTCTTCTACCTGCAAAAGAACAGCTTCGGTGGCAAGGTAAGCGGCCAGACCTTCGGCACGGCAACCACCAGTGGCCCTCGCCTCAACCTGCTACGGCTGGAAGAAGACATCAGCCAAGCGCACCTGCGCCTATCCCAGACCTTCATCGAGCATCTTGATTGGGAAGCCTGCATCGCCAAGTATGACCGCCCCCACACCCTGTTCTACTGCGACCCGCCCTACTGGCAGACAGAGGGCTACGGTGTAGAGTTCGGCATCGATCAATACGACCGCATGGCCGAGCTGGCCAGAACGATCAAAGGTAAGATGGTGATCAGCGTGAACGATATCCCAGCCATGCGTAAAGCCTTCGCTGGGCTGCCAATGGATAGCCTCCCGATCAGCTACACGGTGGGTGGTGGCAAGGGGAGTAAAGCGGCTGAGTTGGTGATACGAAACTGGTAGGTGGCAGGAGGGGGTTAGATAGCCTGTTAAAATCGCCCCCGTTTTGCTACTTTTAACGCGATGCGGCAGTTTTGGTAGTGCCAAATGCACCGCAAATCAGTGCCAAATGCGTCGCGCGCTTACATCATCGCCCCGCTGTCGGGATGGCAGGAGACCAGCAGCAATCCGAGCAACAGATACTGGTTGGACACACCGATCAGACGTGGCAGGCCTTTGCCCAATCGTCCGTCATACGCCAGGGCCAAAATGGCACCTGCCAATATCTCGTCGACCCGAAAATAGGTCTCGATCGAGATGTATTCACCATGGATCACTCGAAATGCCGTCACCAACAGGCAAAGCAGTGGCAACAACAGCAACCCTTTTTCCTTGAAGAATAAGAACAGGAGTGCGATACCGAGGTAGAACTGTACCTCGACACACAGGCTCCAATAATGCGCTGTGACTTCGGACAACCAGAAGGGAGGCATGTTCGCGAAAAAGAAAAAGTTGGCTATGTATGTCTCACTGCTTGCCCCGGCCATGGTTAAACCGATGAGAAGCCCTAGCCATGCCAAAGGCACTATACGAAAGAAGCGACGGATCAAAAAATCGGTGACACTTCGATGGTGAAGCAGGAAGTTCGTGATCAGGAAACCCGATAGCGTGAAGAACAGCGCCATACCAAGCGGGCCTGCGGTGGAATTCAAATTCCACAGTTTTGGCCCCAAGGGTAAGAAGTGCGCAGCCAACACCAACAGGATGCTGATACCCCGCCAGCCGTCCAGCGACGTCAAACGACCGTCCGCATCCCTGCTGTTCTTGACTTGAAGTAGCGGTTGCTGTTTGGAATGTTCCATTATGCTTCCATCGGTATTTC
>JBAYTV010000034.1:0-9537 GCA_041675405.1 Sideroxydans sp.
TCAGCATCTTCGATGTACTTCACCAACTTTTCATCGAAACGGCTGCGGTCGCCGATGACTTTCAAACAGATGTTGTTCTCATGCAGCTTGCCTACTTCGCGCTCCAACATCTTCATGAACAGTTGCATCAGGAAAGACACTTCGTCGGCTGGTCGGCGCCAATTCTCACTACTGAATGCAAATAGCGTGAGGTATTCAACCCCCATCTGACGACAGGCTTTAACCATCTCACGCACCGATTCAACACCGCGTTGATGCCCCATGACACGGGGCATGAAACGCTGTTTCGCCCAGCGCCCATTGCCATCCATGATGATGGCGATATGGCGCGGGACAGCATTGATATCGGGGATAGTACGGGTAGAACTAAAGAATGGCAGAGCCATGATGGTGTGGCCTATACAGCCATCAGGTCGACTTCTTTGGCTTGCAACGCTTTGTCGATCTCCAGTACAAAACGATCAGTCAGTTTTTGTACATCGTCTTGCGCACGACGTTCGTCGTCTTCGCCAACTTCTTTGTCTTTGAGTAGCTTCTTCAACTGCTCGTTCGCATCGCGACGGATGTTACGTACCGCGACCTTGGCGTCTTCGCCTTCGCTCTTGACGACTTTGATCAGGTCACGACGGCGCTCTTCGGTCAACATCGGCATCGGTACACGGATCAGATCGCCGTTGGTGGCCGGGTTCAAACCCAAGTCCGAATCGCGGATCGCTTTTTCGATCGGACCGATCATGTTCTTCTCGTAGGGCTGCACACCGATGGTGCGCGCATCCGTCAATGTGATGTTCGCCACTTGATTCACCGCAGTCGGGCTACCGTAGTAATCCACCATCACGTGATCCAAGATGCCCGTGTGTGCACGTCCAGTGCGGATCTTACCCAAGTCGGCACGCAATGCTTCCAGCGACTTGTTCATCTTTTGCTCAACGTTCTTTTTGATATCAGAGATCATGTCTAGCTCCTAATCCACCCTTACCAATGTACCTTCACCTTCACCGAACACCACGCGCTTCAGCGCGCCCGGCTTGAAGATGCTGAATACGATGATGGGCAGCTTCTGATCGCGACACAGTGTCAGCGCAGTCGCATCCATCACCTTCAAATTCTTGCTGATCGCCTCATCGAAGCTCAAGCTTTGATAGCGGATCGCATTGGGATTCTTCTTGGGATCGTCGGTGTAGATACCGTCCACCTTGGTGGCCTTGATCACCACATCCGCCGCCATCTCCACGCCGCGCAATGCAGCAGCGGTGTCAGTGGTGAAGAACGGGCTACCGATACCAGCCGCGAAGATCACCACCTTGCCGTCTTCCAAATAACGCAATGCCTTGCCACGGATGAAAGGCTCGGCCACCTGCTCTAGGCTCAACGCCGATTGCACACGACATTCCAAACCCGCACGCGTCATCGCGTCTTGCAGCGCCATCGAGTTCATCACGGTGGCCAACATGCCCATGTAATCGGCGGTCGCTCTATCCATCCCTGCTGCCGCCGGTGCGACGCCACGGAAGATATTGCCGCCGCCGATGACCATCGCCACCTCTACGCCCAGCTCGACCACTTCTTTGATCTCCGCCACGATGCGTTCGATGACCGCACGGTTGATACCGTAGCTGTCATCGCCCATCAGGGCTTCGCCGGAGAGTTTGAGCAGGATGCGTTTGTAGGCGGGTTTGGACATGGTTATTAGCCTTTCTTACTTGCAGCAGCGACAGCAGCGACTTCAGCAGCGTAGTCTTCCACTTTCTTCTCGATGCCTTCGCCCACAATGAACATCTTGAATGCGGTCACAGTCGCGCCTTTGCTCTTCAGCAATTGCTCGATGGTCTGCTTGCCGTCTTCCGCCTTGACGAACACTTGGCCCAGTAGCGTGACTTCCTTCAGGAACTTCTGCACGGTACCTTCAGCGATCTTTTCCAACATTGCTTCCGGCTTGCCAGATTCCTTCGCCTTCTCGATCGCGATACGGCGTTCTGTCTCGATGTCCTCTGGATTCACTCCGGAAGCATCAACAGACTTTGGCTTGCTTGCAGCGATGTGCATCGCCAAGTCTTTACCCATTGTCTCGTCGCCGCCAGTGTAATTCACCATCACGCCGATCTTGTTCCCATGTAGGTAGGTGGCCAACTTGCCAGTCGTCGTGGAATAACGCTCGATACGGCGCACACTGAGATTCTCGCCTAGCTTCATCACCAGTGCCTTGCGTGTCTCTTCGACCGTGCCGGAACCGTTGACCAAGGGCAAAGCCAACAGTGCATCGATGTCGGACGGGTCGTTCTGCGCGACGGTCTGCGCCACATTCTTGGCGAATGCCATGAAGTCATCGTTCTTGGCTACGAAGTCAGTCTCGCAGTTCACCTCGGCGACCGCACCCGTCTTACCGTCAGCGGCAAGGTACGAGCCAATCACGCCCTCAGCTGTCACGCGCGAAGCCGCTTTGCTAGCCTTAGCGCCGCTCTTGATACGCAGCAACTCTTCTGCCGCCTTCGCGTCGCCATTGGTCTCGACCAATGCTTTTTTACATTCCATCATGCCGAGGCCGGTAGCCTCGCGCAGTTCTTTCACCATACTTGCGGTGATTTCAGCCATATCAAACTCCTAGTCGTTCGGTCATTCTAGAAATCCAAATTTCGTCGCAATACTGCGTTGCTCACAAAAAATTGCTCCTTACATATCAAATATATGCCGCGTCGCATTTTTTGTTCGCGCCTTGTCTTGCTTAGAACTTTGAATTTCCAGAATGCCCTTAATTTCAAGTTACAAAAAAGGGGGCTTGCGCCCCCTTGTTGCGGCGGGCCTGCTCAGGCAGCAGCGCCTTCTGCGATCTGTGCAGTCAACTCAGTGGTCGCTTGTTCGCGGCCTTCCAAGATCGCGTCAGCCACGCCACGTGCGTACAGTCGGATCGCTTGGCTGGAGTCATCGTTACCGGGGATGATGAAGTCAACGCCCAATGGGCTGTGGTTGGTATCGACAACGCCGATGACCGGGATACCCAGCTTCTGCGCTTCGGTGACCGTACCCTTTTGGTAGCCAACGTCGATAACGAAGATAGCGGAAGGCAAGCCTTGCAGGTCTTTGATACCACCCAAGCTACGCTCCAACTTTTCCAGTTCGCGACGCAGAACCAGCCCTTCTTTCTTGGAGACCTTCTCGATGCTACCGTCAGCGATCATCGCTTCCAGCTCTTTCAGGCGTTTGATAGAGATCTGAACGGTCTTGAAGTTGGTGAGCATACCGCCCAACCAACGATGATCAACGAAGGGAGAACCCGCACGGATCGCTTCTTCGCGGATGATCTCGCGTGCTTGACGCTTGGTCGCGACGAACAGCACGGTGCCTTTCTTAGCGGAGATCTTGCGAACTTCTTTCATCGCGTCGTTGAACATCACGACGGTCTTTTCCAAGTTCACGATATGAATTTTGTTGCGATGACCGAAGATATAAGGGGCCATCTTTGGGTTCCAGAAACGGGTCTGGTGACCGAAATGGACACCCGCCTCCAGCATTTGACGCATTGTTACTGCCATGTGATTCTCCAATCGTTAAGGGTTAAGTCTTCCACTCGCCAGCCTGATCCCCCATGCAGTTCAAGGGACACCCCAACATGAACGAGTGTGTGAATTCCTGCATATTCAGCGGTTGCCGGATAAACAGGGCGCGCATTGTAACCGAAGCAAGGCTTTGACTCAACGGGCAATCAGCAACTTGCTCGTCGTAGGGAACTGAATACGGATCTGATAATCCGAGCCATTAGAATCAGTACATGAAACCTCCTTTAAACACATCGAGACCTCGCATGAAAACCCTCTCACATCACGAACTCAGCCTAATTGCTCGCAACACCCTGCTATACCTCTCGCTCCTATTCTCCGCCACAGCGCTGGCTGCAGAAGACGTAGCCGAAAAACCGACCGAAGCGGTTGCGGCAAGACCTGCGGAAGTGATCATCGAAAAACCCGTAGAAAACGTAACGATCACTCCAAGCCATAAGATGAGTTTCGCTTCCATCGGCATCTCCGACATGTCCGATACCTCCGTGCCGGGGCAAGAGATCAGCCAGCGAGATATCCCCATTGCATTCTCTTTTGAGACCGACAAGTATGTTTTCGAGGTCAGTATCCCCTACATCACCAGAACAGCCCCTACTGGCAAGGTCGCGAAAAGCCACCACCATGAGTCCAAAAGGAGCGAATCCACCACAGTCGCAGCCCCCATCCTCACCACTTCAGGAATGGGTGACATCACCTCCTCACTCACCTACAAGCTGATGGATGAAGAGGATGCACTCATTTCCTTGTCGGCCAAAGGGGAGGTCAAATTGGGCACGGCAGATGTAGCTGTCGGCTTGGGAACAGGTGTGAATGATTATTTTGGTGAACTGGCTGCCAGCAAGTCGTTGGGGGACTTCAGCCTCAGCGCAGGACTAGGGTATGCGATCTTGGGCAGCCCCGGTGAGATAGAGATCAACGATGTGAAGAAATTCATCTACTTCAACAACATCTTTTTCGGCTCACTCGGTGCCGACTATCAACTCACTGACAGTTTCAATGTGGGGATGGAAATAGCCGCAGGACAAGCGACCGAGACAGGCGGTTCAGAACAACGCGACCTATCCTTCTCCATGTCTTACAACTTAACTGAGAACCAGTCCATCGGTTTCCATGCAGTCCACAGCCTGACGCCCGGCATCATCAGCCATACTTACGGGGCATCGTTCTCGACGGCAATGTGACCTAGACTGCCAAGCGCACCTGTAAACCAAGTGCGCTTATCCTTTGAGAAAATCTTTCCATTGCTTCACTAGACAAAGCAGATAAGCGCGGAGCTTCTTGTTGCAAAGAAGGTCTTGCCAAGCCATAGAGCAACACCCCTTGCAGCTTGCTACCGGCTTGCATTGACGATGCCAGCAGGGCGAGATAGTCGTCTTCATCCTGCTGGCTAGGGGCGCTACCATCCAAGGCGAACCAGCAGGTCTGTAGCCAAGTATTAGGACAGCATTCGATGGCAGTGGCGAGGTTATGCCTCAACTTGTCCATCGTCATCTTGGTGTCGTTCACCTGCGCCATCCCCGCTTCGCTAGCCCTATCCAATTTGAACCAGACCTCGCCATTCAGTTGTGCCATGCGGCGCAAACCTTGTTGCACGTTCTCACGCTGCATGAGGCTGCCGTTGGTGATGAGCACCAGCTTGAGGTCAGCGGGTTTGTGTTGGGCGATGATCTCAATGACTTCGACGAACTCTTGCGCACTGGTCGGTTCGCCATTGCCGGAGATTGCAATGTCGTTGATACGGCGCGCTTCGGGTGGGACACGCTGCATGAAATCACCGTGCCGAAGTTCATGCAGAAAATCACTCAACTCCTGCTCCAACAACACCAGATCGATAGGAGGCGCAGTGCCGCGCGTGAGGTCGGGTACTTGGCAATAGATGCAGCGCCAGTTGCAGGCATTGTTGGGATTGAGGTTGATACCGATGGAGACACCGCCGGCACGGCGCGATACGACCGGATAGACGTAACGAAGACCTGCGCTGTCGCGGCTGTGGTCGGTGATACTTAAAGTAGTTTCACTCAAGACTTGACCAACGGCAGGTACTTGGCTGGGTCCACTGGCTTGCCCAGTTTACGTATCTCGAAGTGCAGTTTGACTTGATCGGCATCTGTGTTGCCCATCTCGGCGATCTTCTGCCCTCTGTTCACGCTCTGCCCTTCTTTCACCAATATCTGGTCGTTGTGTGCGTAAGCACTGAGGTATGTCTTGTTGTGTTTGATGATGATGAGCTTGCCATAACCGCGCAGACCGCTACCGCTGTACACCACCTTGCCCGATGCACTTGCCACGATGGCTTGGCTACGCTTTCCCGTGATGTCCACCCCTTTGCGATTGGCACTCTCGGAGAAATCGGCGATGACTTTGCCACTGGTGGGCATGCCCCACTCCATCGCTTCTTCTGGAGTGTCACCCCTTGCAGTGTTGACCACCGACGGCTTGGCAGTTGCCACGACCGGCGCAGGCTGTGCAATATCTTCTTGCATACGGTCGGCTTTGGCTAACGCATCTTCGCTGTAGGCCAGTCTACCCACCTTGGGTTGGTTCCTGATACCGCCTAATTTGGGTGGTGCAAACGGAACTGCGGGTTTGCCCTCGGCTTTTTGCCCGACAGGCTCATCGACCTGAATATTCAATTTCAGTTGCTGACCGATCTGGAGTGCGGACGGGTCTTTGATGTCGTTCCATTCGGCCACGTCACGATAGTCCACCCCATTCACGAAGGCGATGCTGTATAGCGTGTCGCCCTTCTGCACAATGTGGATCTTAGTGGTGGTCGTGGGTGTACGGGCGGCTGGTTTTTGCGGTGAAACTGAAATCGTCGACTGTGGGTCTGTGACTCCGTGTTCGACGATGGGGGCTTTGCGTCCGCTTGGTGCGGGTGTGCCACATGCGACCAATAAGACGGCGACCGATGTCACTGACCACAAAGTACGCTGCGCGATATTACTAACTGCTGTCATGCTTTCCCCATCAACAAAGGTACGAATTTCACCGGCTCAAGGCGCGTCTCACGGAAGCCATCCGCTTCGCGTTCGATCAGATACAGGAACTGTTCTTGCGTGCCTATCGGAAGCACCATTCTACCACCCACCGCCAACTGCTCTTTTAGCGTGGCAGACAGCGCGGGCGCAGCACACGCCATGATGATGCCGTCGAAAGGCGCACCATCGGTCAGCCCGGATGTACCGTCCGCATGGCGCACAAAGACGTTGCGCAACTTCAGATCGAACAGTTGTTTCTTTGCTTTGGCGAACAGCGGCTGGATACGCTCGACGGTATAGACTTCTTTCGCCACGTGCGACAACACTGCCGCTTGGTAGCCACAGCCCGTGCCGACTTCGAGTACGCGCCCCAACTGTTTTCCGTTGCGCAATATCTCAGTCATACGCGCCACGATGTATGGCTGCGAGATGGTCTGAGCGTGGCCGATTGGAAGCGAGACATCGTCATAGGCACGGCTGGACAATGCCTCATCAATGAAAGCATGGCGCGGCACGCTGTTCATCGCCGCCAACACGGTCTCGTCTTGGATTCCCTGGGTACGCAGACGCTCGATCATGCGACCGCGTGTGCGTGCGGAAGTCATGCCGATGCCCGCATGCATCGAATTCATGCAGCACTCCTCCCCACGCCGGTGGGTGCCCCGATGCTGCGCATCGACCCTTCCGCAGCCAGCCACGAGCGCACCGCATCCAACTGGCTATATTGCGTGAGGTCGATCTGCAAGGGTGTGATGGAGACACGGCCTTGGGACGTTGCATAGAAATCCGTGCCCTCGCCTGCATCCTGCGCCTTGCCCGCAGCACCCACCCAGTACACAGGTTGCCCGTGCGGATTGCTACTCTTCACCACCGGTTCGGCTTTATGACGCTTACCAAGACGGGTGACTTCCATACCTTGCAGTTGCTCGTAGGGGATGTCCGGCACGTTCACGTTGAGCAACCACGGTTGCGCATGCTGTTCTTTTTGGAAACGTTGCACCAACTCAACAGCCACCCGCCCCGCCGTGTCGTAATGCTCTGGGTCATGCTTGGCCATGGAAATGGCGATGGATGGGATGCCCAACAGGAAGCCTTCGGTCGCCGCTGCCACCGTCCCAGAATAGATGGTGTCGTCGCCCATGTTCGCACCGGAGTTGATACCTGACACCACCATGTCGGGCTGTGTGTCCAACATGCCGGTCACCGCCAGATGCACGCAATCGGTCGGCGTTCCATCCACAAAATAGAAGCCACTGGAAGCACGTTTCAAATTGAGCGGTCGGCTCAAGGTCAGAGAATTACTGGCGCCGCTACGATCACGCTCGGGAGCGACCACCACCACCTCGGCGATAGCAGAAAGGTGTCTTGCGAGACAAGCCAAGCCTGGCGAGAAGTAGCCATCGTCGTTGGAAACTAAGATATGCATCAGGTATTTTGAACCACGATTTTCGGAAACACTGCGCTATGGTCTTGCGCCATATCGGCGATCTTCACCGCCACGCGGCGGGCGATCTGCTTATAGACTTTGCTGAGGTTGCTATCCGGCTCTGCCACCACGGTTGGAGTACCAGCATCGCTCTGCTCGCGGATACGGATATCCAATGGCAATCCACCGAGGAATTCCACGCTGTAGTCCGCACACATCTTCTCGCCGCCGCCCGCGCCGAAGATGTGTTCTTCATGGCCGCAATTGGAGCAGATGTGTGTGCTCATGTTCTCCACGATGCCGATGATCTTCACATCCACCTTCTCGAACATCATCAGCCCTTTGCGTGCATCCAGCAACGCGATGTCTTGCGGTGTGGTGACGATGACCGCGCCGGTCACCGGCACTTTTTGCGCCAAGGAAAGTTGGATGTCGCCGGTGCCGGGCGGCAGATCGACCACCAAATAGTCGAGGTTGTCCCACTTGGTCTGACGCAACAGCTGGTCGAGCGCTTGAGTGGCCATCGGGCCGCGCCAGATCATCGGCGTATCCGCATCAACAAGAAAGCCGATGGACATGACTTGCAGGCCATGATTGGTCATCGGCTTCATGGTCTTGCCATCATCGGAGTCGGGCTGCCCGCTGATACCCAGCATGGTGGGTTGCGAGGGGCCGTAGATATCTGCATCCATCACACCAACACGCGCGCCTTCAGCCGCGAGTGCCAGTGCCAAGTTGACTGCCGTTGTGCTTTTGCCCACGCCTCCTTTACCACTCGCGATGGCGATGATGTTCTTCACGCCATCCACCAACTTCACGCCGCGCTGTACGGCATGCGGCACGACCTTACTGCTGACGTTCGCTTTGACACTGCTGACGCCGGTCAAAGTGGCTTTAAGATGCCCCTCGACCAAAGCCTGTATCTCGCCCCACACGCTCTTGGCTGGGTAACCCAGCAAGATGTCCAAGCTAACATCATTACCGCTGACCTTGATGTTCTTCACCGACTTGCCTGAGATGAAATCTTTTTTGGTGTTGGGGTCGATCAGGTTCTTCAGCGCGTTTTGCACATCTGTTTCAGTAAGATTCATTGCTAGCTCCAATCTATGAATGTGTGGATTTTACTTGAGATAGTGCTACATGGCTTGGCTCGATTCGTTCAGGTCTAGGCACGCTTCTCTTTACATCCAGTGCTGCTCTACCGTAAATTCCGCCCATGAATAAATATCTGCTTATCATGCTGGCCAGCTTGCTCGTTGCTTGCGGAACACCTGCCACAAGGCTGGACAAAGCTTCGGACGATCGCATGAACGACCTGGTGATGTACGCCATGAGTCTCGCCGATACACCCTATCGGTTCGGCGGCAACTCATCGGACAATGGGTTCGATTGCAGCGGCTATGTCGGGCATGTGTATCGCCATGAGCTGAATATCTCACTACCCCGTACAAGTCGGGAGATCAGTCGTGTCGGACACCCCATCGAGCAAAGCGAATTGCGCCCGGGCGATCTCGTCTTCTACAACACCTTGCGCCAACCCTTTTCCCACGTGGGCATTTATGTTGGCGAAGGAAAA
>JBAYTV010000035.1:0-9509 GCA_041675405.1 Sideroxydans sp.
CATTGGCTGGTGTGGAAGAAGATCGCCGCCCCTTCCATCCTCGGGCATCTGGCCGACCCCGTGATCTACATGCTGGGTCTGGGTTACGGCTTGGGCAGTCTGTTGCCGGAGATGGGCGGCATGTCCTACATGGCCTTCTTGGCGGCAGGTACGGTGTGTTACAGCACCATGAACAGCGCGAGTTTCGAGGCTTTGTATTCGGGTTTTGCGCGTATGCACGAGCAGCGCACGTGGGAGGCGATATTGAACACGCCGGTCGGGTTGGATGACGTGGTGCTGTCCGAGATCCTATGGGCGGCGACCAAGAGTCTGATGTCGGGCACGGCAGTGCTGGTCGTCATCTGGGTGCTGGGTTTATCGCATTCGCTGATGTCGTTGTGGATGATCCCGCTGGCTTTGCTCATCGGTCTGGCCTTCGCCTCCATCGGCCTCATCATGACCGCGCTGGCGCCAGCCTATGATTTTTTCATGTACTACTTCACGCTGGTCATCACACCGATGATGCTACTATGCGGCGTCTTTTTTCCGGTCACCCAGTTGCCGGAAAGTATGCAGTTAGTGGCGAGTCTGTTGCCTTTGACGCATGCCATCGATCTGGCACGGCCATTGATGAGCGGGGATATCCCGCCGCAGACTTTGTTGCATGTTGGCGTATTACTGGCATACACCTTGGTCGCTTTCTATGTATCGTTGGTGTTGTTTAGAAAAAGGTTGTCGAGATAGTTGTAGTGAGCAGTTAATTTAATGTTTTCAACCCCATCCGAGCGTGTGTTGTTGGGGCTTTAGCCCCTTTCAACCACGGTTCACCCCTTGCGGGTGTAACCTCCCCCTGAGAGGTGGAAGGAACCAAGTCCCCTCCCCCATGCAGGGGGAGGGCTAGGGTGGGGGTAGAAGTTGGAGGGGTTCAGTATGTTGTGGTTAAAAGCGTTTCATATCTTCCTGGTCGTGAGCTGGTTCGCGGGCTTGTTCTATCTGCCGCGCATCTTCGTCAATCATGCGATGGCGAAAGAGCAGGTCGAGAAGGACAGGCTGGCATTGATGGAGGGCAAGCTATACCGCTTCGTCACCCCCATCGGCGCGCTCGCCGTCATCACTGGTTTGTGGTTGTGGATCGCCTACAGTGACATCTTCACGGGCGGGTGGCTACATGTGAAGACCGCGCTGGTCGCAGGTTTGGTCGGCTACCATCTCTACTGCGGTCATCTGGTGAAAGAGTTCGCCGCCGACCGTAACACGCGCAGCCATGTGTGGTTCCGTTTCTTCAACGAAGTGCCCGTGCTCGTGCTTTTGGCAGTTGTGATTTTGGTTGTTGTAAAACCTTTTTAGCCACAGAGCACACAGAATACACAGAGAAACCCCGCCTTTCCTCTCTGTGATCTCTGTGGTCTCTGTGGCAAGTTTCTTTGCTGTGGATTTTTTATATGCCTGATTTCTTTGCCACCTGTCCGCGCGGACTCGAAAGACTACTCGCCGATGAGCTGACCAGCTTCGGCGCAAATGACGTGCGCACGACCGATGGCGGTGTCAGCTTTGCAGGAGATTGGGCGCTGAACTACCGCGCCAATCTGCAAAGCCGTTTGGCCTCGCGCATCCTGTGGCGTGTCAAAGAGCCGACACGATTCCGCACCGAGGACGATGTGTACCAAGCGGCGTATGCCTTGCCGTGGACGAAGTGGTTCGATGTGAGTTGCACCATCCTCGTCAAAGTCACTGCGATCAAATGTCCGCTCAAGAGCTTGGAGTTCATCACGCTCAAGATCAAAGACGCGGTATGCGACAAGTTCCGCATGGAGAAGGATGTGCGCCCCAGCGTGGCCAAGCTCGACCCCGACATGCGCATCCACGCTTTCTTCGAGGGTGAGCAATTCACCTTGTATCTGGATACTTCGGGTGATGCGCTGTACAAACGCGGCGTGCGCATCCATACCAATATCGCCCCGCTGCGCGAGAACCTCGCGGCAGGCATCTTGAAGATGACGGGTTGGAAGCCGGGTATCCCACTGTTCGATCCGATGTGCGGTAGCGGCACCTTCCTCATCGAAGCCGCGCAGATGTCGCTCAACATCCAACCGGGTATCGACCGCAACTTCGCTTTCGAGAAGTTGAAGAACTTCGACACCAAACTTTGGAACTCGATGCGCGAAACTGCCATCGCCGCGCAACTGCCTGTGAGCGAATTGCCACTGTATGGCAGTGACCTCTACGGCGATGCACTCAAAGCCGCGCATCAGAATCTGGAAGATGCGGGCATCCGCGAGACGGTCGATCTCAAGCAGTGCAACGCATTGGAAGCCTCGCCACCGGAAGCCGAAGGCATCCTAGTGGCGAACTTGCCTTACGGCGAACGGATGGGCGACGAAGATGAGTTGGCCGAGTTGTATCCGCAGCTGGGCAATGTGTTGAAGCAGAAGTTCGGCGGTTGGAATGTCTACCTCTTCACCGCCGATCTGCGCATCACTAAACTGATGCGACTCGCCCCCTCAAAACGCACGCCGCTGTACAACGGGGCCATCGAGTGCCGTTTGTTCGAATACAAGATCGTGGCTGGAAGCAATCGTCCGAAGTAAAAAAGTTTCTCGGAGGCATCATGTCGATCAGGAATAAATTCCTACTGAACCCCGCTAGAACCACATTGGTCGTCATCGACGTGCAGGAAAGGCTCTGCGCGGCGATGGATCAGAACGTGTTGGCCCAACTGACAAAGAATGCCGGCATCCTGTTGGAAAGCGTAGCCGAATTGGGTGTGCCCGTGATCTTCACCGAACAGTACGTCAAAGGGCTGGGGCCGACATTGAGTGAACTGCGAAGCCGAGCGCCAACTGCACCCGTGATTGAAAAGATGACCTTCAGTTGTTGCGGCAACGAGGCTTTCATCAAGCAACTAAAAGACAGCGACAGGACGCAGGTCATCGTCAGCGGTATGGAGACGCATGTGTGCGTGCTGCAAACCGTCATCGACCTGCTGGCGGAAGGCTTCGATGTGCACGTCGTCAAAGATGCGGTGATGAGCCGCAACAACGACAACAGACAGACTGCGATGGAAGCGATGACATTGGCTGGGGCTGTACCTACCAGTACAGAGTCCGTGGTGTTCCAATTGCTGAGAGTCGCGGGGACGGACTCGTTCAAGAAACTGTCTAAGTTGGTCAAGTGACGCGGTCAGATCGCCGGTTCTAAACGTCTCAAACTCGGCCATGCGGAAATTCAGGAAAGAGGTGCGCTACTTCTGCTATGTGCCATAAGCACCCGCTTGCGATATACACAAAATTCCGAACACCCTCGCGATACAAGGCTGAAATTTCAGGGACTGAAAGAGAAAGATTGAAAATTCGATTTAATAGTGGTTTATTAGTAGGCATGTGAGCATGCTTCAGCAGAAAGGTCGCATCATGAACAATCCATCGCGTCAGTTACAACGCGGCTATCTTCTGGAAATTCCCATTCTGTTCGTGGTAGTGCTGGTTGTGTTGTCTATTCTGCTCCCCGAGTTACCGCCTCTGGGGCAGAAGATATTGATAGGCATTGCGGCTCTCCCCATCCTTTTTGCGTTGTTCTACATGATAGTTATCCCAGGCTGGACGCCAGAACATAGCGGTCGTCTCAAATGGCCTTGGAATTGGCTGGTGTTTTTGCTTGTCGCCATACCGATTGTTATTGTCGTGGGGTTGTTCATCTTTTCATGACGGTTGCCATGATATGAGCGGCTTGATAAATCGCCTGATCGCCTACATCGACAATGTAGCGACTTTGCACGAGGATATTCCCTCAGTTCGGCTACAAAAGACGCTCCTCATTTTTCTGAATGCATTAGGACTTCTGCTGGTGCCTTGGGGATCGTTGTATTTGTTTAACAGCGGCATGGAGTTGTCTGCCGTCATCACGTTAGGATATTCACTTCTTGCTGCCGTTGCCTTGGCGCACCTATTTCTGACCAAACGCACCGCCGTAGCTTCTATTGTGCAACTGGTTGGCCTGCTTTTTGTACCTGGGCTGATCCAATGGACCATGGGTGGATTCGTGGCTTCTGGTGCCATCGTGCTTTGGTCGTTGCTCGCACCGCTATGTGCATTGGTGTTTTTTGGTACCCGGCTGGCGGTGTGGTGGTTCAGTGCGTTTGTTTTGCTTGTGCTGGTGGTGGCAGCGAGAGATATCGCCAATGGTGTGACGCAGCAGCAGGTCCTAATGTACTGCGAGAATGTGCTGTTGGTCTCTTCACTCGCCTTCATTTCGCTGCGTTTTTTTGTGGTTGAACGAGACAAAGCACAAGCAGCACTTGAACTTGAGCAAGCCCGTTCGGAAAGCCTGCTGCTCAATATTCTGCCTTTGCCAATTGCTGAGCGGCTGAAAGCGGGCAGCCAGACAATCGCCGATGGATATGCCGAGGCCACTATCCTTTTTGCCGACCTCGTTGGATTCACACGCATGTCGACAACGGTCAGTCCGGAGCAGTTGGTGAACATGCTGAACCGGCTGTTCTCGCGGTTCGACGAACTTTCCATCCGATTGGGTGTGGAGAAGATCAAAACCATCGGGGATGCTTACATGGCTTGTGCCGGTGTCCCGGTCACTCGCCCGGATCATGCTGAAGTGATTGCAGACATGGCGCTGGCCATGCGCGAGGCGATTAAGGAATACAACCGTGAATTCGGCAGCAACCTGCAGATTCGCATAGGCATCAATTCCGGTCCGGTTGTCGCGGGGGTGATCGGTTTAAGGAAGTTCATCTATGACCTTTGGGGTGATACGGTAAATCTCGCCAGCCGGATGGAATCAAACGGCATACCTGATCACATACAGGTCAGCACATCGACCTGGGAGCGTCTGCGCGACCGGTATGACTTTGATGACCGAGGTGACATTGAGGTCAAAGGGATAGGCAAGGTCAAAGCCTATCTGCTCAAAAACAAGAAGCCAACTTTGGTCGATGGATAGCCGGCAACGCTTCATTATAGAGTTCTCACCCGATTCGGCCAAAGCAGTGTCGAGGTATGTGACGCGTGGTTTCTTTGGTCCCCGTGAACTGCCACAAGCTTTTGCGCGCATGTTGCTGACAGGAGAATTCGGATTCTTTGTAGGGATCCCCATCCTCTTTTTGCTAGCGTCGAAATTCTTACCAATGATGATATTCGGACAATGGACGGAAACGATATCGCAGATATTGACCGTTCTCGCTGTCATCTGGCTTGTCGCTGGTTTGATACGGATCAGTCGCTATGGAACAAGTGGCGGTATCGGTTGCTACACCCTAGGCGAGGATGGATCACAGGGAGAACTGGTTGGCGGCCTACGCATGCGCTTCGAGCGCAGGGCACGCAGAATCTGGATCGCCGGGCTGCTGGTGGAGCCGGACTGGCGCGGAGCAGGAATCGGGACGGCGCTTGTCCTAGCAGCATTCCGCATAGCGCAGGAACGAGCTGAACAGGGACCTGTCATTCTCTCGGTGTTTGCGCCAAGTCACCCCGCATCGAAGGCAATCATCGAGAAGCAACTCGATGGTCAGCAAACGATGAGCGTGACCGCCTTACCTTCAGAGTCGTTGCGCCGCACGATTGAACGACTGGAATCAGCGTTGCGGAAATCGCCGTCGTTATTTGAATGGCAGTTATCCAATATTGAAGGAAGGCAGTAGACGGATCTTATCCGGGATTCTGTGTATTTCACGGACAGATGTTTCGTGAGCACCTATTGATGTGAATCGCCACTGATTTACTAGACACTTCCGTCTGCTATGCGTTGTGCAGTGGAGGGCGGCGACCAAACTTTAATATGGCCGCTCTGGCCGATGGTAGTCATGCGTGAAACGTGGCAATAGCATCATCAAGTCATCTTCAAATGATCTAGTCCGCCCATCACATCTCTATCCTTGGTAGCTTGGCCTTCCAGCTTGATCTTCAGGCGCAAGTCGTTCACCGAGTCAGCGTTCTTCAATGCTTCCTCGTAGCTGATCATGCCGGCCTCATGCAGGTCGAACAGGGCTTGGTCGAAGGTTTGCATGCCAAGTTCACGCGACTTGCCCATCACGGTCTTGATCTCATGCACATCGCCCTTGAAGATGAGGTCGGCGATGAGGGGCGAGTTGAGCAGGATCTCGATGGCGGCAGAACGTCCCTTGCCATCACGTTTAGGGATCAAGCGTTGCGAGACGAGCGCTTTGATATTGAGTGACAAGTCCATCAACAACTGTTCGCGCCGTTCTTCGGGGAAGAAGTTGATGATGCGATCCAGCGCTTGGTTGGCGCTGTTGGCGTGCAGGGTCGCCATACACAGGTGACCGGTCTCGGCGAAGGCGACGGCGTATTCCATGGTCTCGCGGTCGCGGATTTCGCCGATCAGAATCACGTCCGGCGCTTGGCGCAGGGTGTTCTTCAGCGCGGCTTGCCAGTTGTCGGTATCCACACCCACTTCGCGGTGGGTGATGATGCTCTTGCCGTGCTCATGCACATATTCCACTGGGTCTTCGATGGTGATGATGTGGCCGTAGCTGTTCTGGTTGCGGTGGCCGATCATGGCCGCCATGGTGGTGGATTTACCTGAACCTGTGCCGCCGACCAATATGACCAACCCACGTTTGGTCATCACTACGTCTTTTAGAATGGGGGGTAATCCTAACTCTTCGAAATTCGGTATCTTGGTAGTGATAGTGCGCAGCACCATGCCGACGCGCTGTTGCTGCATGAACACGTTGACGCGGAAGCGGCCGATGCCGGAGGGGCTGATAGCGAAGTTACATTCGTGTGTGGATTCGAACTCGGCGGCTTGGCGGTCGTTCATGATGCTGCGTGCCAGCTCTTGGGTGTGCTGCGAGGTCAGCGCCTGATTCGATACGGGGGTCATCTTGCCGTCGATCTTGAACGCGGGCGGGAAGCCGGCGGTGACGAAAAGATCGGATGCCTTTTGCGAGATCATTCCGCGCAATAGATTGTGGACAAGTTCCGTAGCCTGGTCGCGTTCCATGGTGTACTCCTGATCTTGTGATTAGCCGGGGAACAGGTCTTTATTGGCTGCCTTAGTGCGTGCTTCGGCAGAGGAGACGATGTTGCGTTTGACAAGGTCGGTCAAGCATTGATCCAGCGTTTGCATACCGATGCTGCCGCCGGTCTGGATGGCGGAATACATCTGCGGTACTTTCGCTTCGCGGATCAAGTTACGGATCGCCGGCGTACAGATCATGATCTCGTGCGCGGCGGCGCGACCCGTGCCGTCTTTGGTCTTGAGCAGCGTCTGCGAGATGACAGCACGCAAGGATTCAGACAACATCGCGCGCACCATTTCTTTTTCATCCGCAGGGAACACGTCGATGATACGGTCGATAGTCTTGGCGGCAGAGCTGGTGTGCAGCGTACCGAATACCAAGTGCCCCGTTTCTGCAGCAGACATCGCCAGGCGGATGGTCTCCAAGTCGCGCATCTCACCCACGAGGATGACGTCGGGGTCTTCACGCAATGCCGAGCGCAAGGCGTTGTTGAAGGAAAGTGTGTGCGGGCCGACTTCACGCTGGTTGATCAGGCATTTCTTTGATTCGTGTACGAATTCGATGGGGTCTTCCACCGTGAGAATGTGGCCCTGCTCGGTCTCGTTTTTGTGATTCACCATGGCCGCCAAGGTCGTGGATTTTCCCGAGCCCGTTGGTCCTGTCACCAATACCATGCCACGCGGATAATCAGCGATAGTTTCGAAGATCTTGGGTGCCTTGAGGTCTTCCAGTGACAATATCTTGGAAGGAATGGTACGCATGACCGCTGCCGCGCCACGGTTTTGGATGAAGGCGTTGACACGGAAACGCGCCAGATTCGGTACTTCGAACGAGAAGTCGATCTCTTTGTTCTCCTCGTAATGTTTGCGCTGCCCGTCGTTCATGATGTCATACACCATGGCATGCACGTCTTTGTGCTCCATCGCAGGCAGATTGATACGTCGCATGTCGCCGTGTACGCGGATCATCGGAGGCAAACCAGACGAAAGGTGCAAGTCGGAGGCTTTGTTCTTGACGCCGAAGGCGAGCAGTTCGGTGATATCCATATATAATCCCTGAGCAAATTAACTGCGTTGAAAAGCGAATGCCTGGGCGATTATGACTGCAATCCTCTCTAACTTGCAAGCAACCCGCGAGGCCATCGCCAAGGCTGCAATCGAAGCCCATCGTGCGGTCTCGGATGTGCATCTGTTGGCGGTGAGTAAGACCTTTCCGGCAGAGGCAATCCGCGAGGCATATCAGGGTGGACAGCGCGCATTCGGTGAGAATTATCTGCAAGAAGCGTTGAATAAGATGGTGTTGCTGCATGACTTGCCGCTGGAATGGCATTTCATCGGGCCTATCCAAAGCAACAAGACACGTCCCATCGCGGAACATTTCGCCTGGGTGCATGGCGTGGACAGGTTGAAAGTGGCGCAGCGGCTATCCGATCAGCGCCCGGCAAATTTGCCACTACTCAACATCTGTTTGCAGGTGAATGTGAGCGGCGAGGGGAGCAAGAGCGGCGTGGCGATGAATGAGGCTGCGCAGCTTGCCCAAGAGATATCGCGTCTGCCGCGCCTTAAGTTGCGCGGATTGATGTCGATACCAGCTCCAGCATCGGGTGAAACCGAGCAGAGGGTGGCGTTCGCCAAGATGCGAGTATTGTTACAAGAGCTGAATCAGCAAGGATTGTCGTTGGATACCCTTTCGATGGGGATGTCTCATGACTTTGCTGCGGCGATCAAAGAAGGTGCGACTATCGTGCGTGTCGGTACGGCGATATTCGGCGCCAGAGGATAAACTAAGGCTTGCGTAGCGATGCGTTTCGGGAGAGGGTTCCACCCGCAAGGGGTAGGCCGTGGTTGTAAGGGGCTAAAGTCCCAACAACACACGCTCGGGTGAGGGAACCCGTTTAGCGGTTTCCCCCACTCGTTACATGGAGGTCAGAAATGAAGATCACTTTCATCGGTGGCGGCAATATGGCAAGCGCATTGATTAGCGGACTGATCAAGCGCGGGTATTCCCCTTCCAAGATGCACGTTGTAGAGCTCAGCAAGGAACGCTGCGCCGATTTGCATGACGAATTCGGGGTTAGAGCGGGCACTGAGCTAAACGTGGCAGTGGAGCAAGGGGAGGCTATAGTTTTGGCTGTCAAGCCGCAGCAGTTACAAGAGGTCGCAACAGAGATCGCTCCCTTATTGGGTGGGCGTCTCATCATCTCCATCGCTGCGGGCATCCGTACGCAAGATATCGCGCGCTGGACGGGTTCGCAGAACGTCGTGCGCTGCATGCCGAATACACCAGCTTTGATACGCAGCGGCGTCACCGCGCTGTACGCGACACCCGCAGTCAAACCGAATCACTGCCAGAAAGCAGAAGCCATCCTATCTTCAGTTGGCAGCACATTTTGGTTAGACGATGAGGGATTGCTTGATGGTGTGACCGCGATCTCCGGCAGCGGGCCTGCCTATGTGTTCTATTTTATCGAGGCGATGCAGCAAGCGGCTTACGAGTTGGGTTTGGATGAAGAGCAAGCAAGGCAGATGGTATTAGA
>JBAYTV010000036.1:0-9473 GCA_041675405.1 Sideroxydans sp.
TGTAGCGCGGCGACCTCTTCACTTTTTCCGCGTACCTCTGCAGTGATCTCACGCAGTTTGTCCAAGTTACTGCGTATGGACTTCATCGTGTTGGCACGGCTACGTGCGATGTATTGGTAGTACTGCAGGTCACGTGCGAGCTGATTCGCGTCGACATCGTTCATCAACAACTTGAGGTGGTCGCGGTCGCCCCCTTCGAGATATTGGCGATAGAGCAGACGTCCCAGCAAGGCCTGTTGTTCGCGCATATCGTTGCGCAACGTGCTGGCTCGCTGTTGTAGTCCGGCGAGATCTTTCTTGGCGGCACGTTGTTGCTGCGCCAATTGTTCGAGAGAACGGTTGCTGTCGCTGATGGCGCGTTCCGATTCGCGCAGGTCGTCAGCGACTTCCGCTTTCGATTCGTTGGCCTTTTCGAAATCCTTTTGCAAGGAGGTGATGCGCTGGCGCAGTTTCTCCAGGTCGTCTTGTTTCGATGCGAAGGCGACAGCCGACGTCAGTAACAACGCCAGCAGCGCCAAACGCATAGCTAGGATCACAGCAGTTTGATGAGCGATTTGCCGGTCATTTCGGCGGGTTGCGGCACGCCCATCATCTCCAGCAGAGTAGGTGCGACATCCTGCAGAGCACCTGTGCCTACTTCTGTCATTTCGGCTTTGCGCCCGATGTAGAGGCAAGGCACGAGGTTGAGCGTGTGGGCGGTGTGGGCTTGGTTGGTGGTGCGGTCTATCATTTGTTCAGCGTTGCCGTGATCGGCCGTGATGAGCACTTCGCCGCCACTTTCCAACATCGCGTTCACTACGCGACCGATGCAGGTATCCAGCGCTTCAATTGCTTGTACGGCTGCTTCCATGATGCCGCTGTGACCCACCATGTCGCCATTGGCGTAGTTGCACAGGATGGCTTGGTATTGCTTGCTGCGGATGGCCGCTTCCAGTTTATCCGTTACTTCGAACGCACTCATCTCCGGTTTGAGATCGTAAGTGGCGACCTTGGGGGAAGGCACCAGCACACGATCTTCTCCAGGGTAAGGTTGTTCCTTGCCGCCGTTGAGGAAGTAGGTGACGTGTGCGTACTTTTCCGTTTCGGCGATGCGCAGTTGTTTCAATCCCAAGTTGGACAGGTATTCGCCGAAACCGTTATGGATGGTGTCGGAAGTGTAGGCACAAGGATAATGGAAGTCTTCGCCGTAGCTACTCAAGGTCGTGTAGTTAGACAATTTGGGGAAGCGAGCGCGGGTGAAACCGTTGAAATCCGTATCGGTCAACGCGCGGCTGATCTCGCGAGCACGGTCGGCGCGGAAGTTCATGAACACCACGGCATCGCCATCCTGCATCGCGGCAGGTTCGCCGATAACGGTGGCTTGCACGAACTCATCGTTTTCGCCACGTGCATAAGCGGCATCCAGTCCGGTTTGCGCGGAAGCAGCGCTGAATGGTGCTGTGCCGGAAGTGAGCATGTCGTAGGCAACTTGCACTCGATCCCAACGGTTGTCGCGATCCATCGCGAAGAAGCGCCCGACGATGGTGGCGATACGTCCTGCCCCGAGTTGCGCACATTTGTCCTGCAGTAGTTGCAACGACTGCATCGCACTGCGTGGGGGTGTGTCGCGCCCATCGAGGAAGGCGTGAACGAGCACCTTCTTCAAACCCGCACGCACCGCCAGTTCGACCATCGCATGGATGTGAACTTCGTGGCTGTGCACGCCGCCAGCCGAGAGTAAGCCCATGATGTGCAGCGCCTTGCCACCTGCTTGCGCGCTCTCAACTGCTTGTACCAGTGCGGGATTGTTGTAGAAGCTGCCGTTCTCGATGGCGAGGTCGACCTTGGTCAGATCTTGATAGACGATACGGCCAGCACCGATGTTCAAGTGGCCGACTTCCGAGTTGCCCATCTGTCCGTGAGGTAAGCCAACATGCAGTTCGGAGGTGTGGATGAGGGTGTGCGGATAAGTGCTCCACAAACGATCGAAGTTTGGTTTGCGCGCGTGGGCGACGGCATTGAAATCGGCATCTTCGCGATAGCCGAAGCCATCCAAGATGAGCAGCAGGACGGGCTTGATTGTCGGAGTAGAACGGTTGGTCATGCTAGCTTTTTCTTTCTTAAGCAATCAAAATAAGAGTTCACTAATTCACTAGGTTGCGATTTTAGCCGATTTCGGTAGTGGACATCAGCGCAGGGTACAAGCATCACCCCTCTCGTTCGTTCTTTCTCCCGCTTGCGGAGGAAGGTTCGATAGGGGAGCGAAGCGGGACAGTCAAAGGGTTTAAAAATGTATAAGAAACTGATCGATAAAGAAGAAGACATCATCTTGGCGGCGGAATCCATGAAAGCCATCGCGCATCCCTTACGCTTAAAGATATTGTGCGTATTGGCTGCGGGGGAGTTGAGCGTACAGGACATCGTCGATCAGGTAGGGACGACCCAAAGTAACATCTCCCAACACCTTGCTATCCTGCGCGACAAGGGCGTTTTGGCCACAACGAAAGATGCCAATCGCGTCTTTTACCGCATCCACGACCCACGTACGGTGAAATTGGTGGGGATGATGCGCGATGTTTTCTGTTCTGTTTGATTAAATCCACTTGATTCAAGTGGTTAGGAATAATTGGCGCGTCAATCGCCTTTTGTATTCTCGTACTTGCGTTGAATATTAGAAAACGCTAATATGCGCGTCCTTAACTTTTTCGCTGGTGTGATATGAAACGAAATCTAGGCATTTTGATCGGGCTTTCATTGGTGACTTCCGTTCACGCGGCGGAGCCGGCGGCAACCGCTGCGGTGCAGTTCCGCGAAGTGGAACAGACCTATAGTGTGGACGGTGTGGTGGAAGCGACGCGGCAGGCGACGGTGTCGGCACAAATATCGGGGCGTGTGAAGGCAGTGATGTTCGACGTGGGTGACCGCGTGAGCAAAGGCCAGATCATATTGCGCATCGACGAGAGCGAAGCGAATCAAGCCGTGGCAGGAAGCGATGCGCAGTTAGCGCAATCGCAAGCTGGTTTGAACAATGCCAAGCTGAACTACGAGCGTTCGCAACAATTGTTCGCACAGAAGTTCATCAGTCAGGCAGCGCTGGATAAAGCTAAAGCGGATTACGACATGGCAGAGGCGCAAGCTAAAGCCAGTGCTGCGGGTGCACAACAGTCCGCCTTGGCGAAGAGCTATACCTCGGTCATCGCACCTTATGCGGGTGTGGTGTCGGCACGTATGGTGGAGATGGGTGAGATGGTGACGGTGGGTAAGCCATTGATGACGGGTTTCGATCCTTCCGAGTTGCGCATCATCGCGAACGTGCCGCAATACAAGTTGGCCGAGATCGGCCAGCGACCTGCGGCAAAGGTCGAAGTGCCGGAACTTGGCCGTTGGCTCAAGGTGGCGAGTGTGATGGTGCAACCTTCGGCCGATGCGCGCACCCACAGCACGCAAGTGCGTGTGAATCTGCCTGCCAATGAGAAGGGTATCTATCCCGGTATGTTCGTGCGTACGCATTTCGTGGTGGGCAAAGAGAAGAAGCTGTTGATCCCAGTGGCGGCCGTATTGCGCCGTAGTGAAGTGGTGGCGGTGTACGTGATGGACGACAAGGGACAGCCGCGACTGCGCCAAGTGCGTTTGGGTGAAGCCACCGAAAAAGGCGAGATCGAAGTATTGGCTGGCCTGACGGAAGGTGAGCGCGTGGCGACCGATCCCGTCAAAGCGGGCATGGCGGTGAAGAAATGATGGGTATCTCTGGGCGTATCGCCCGCATCTTCCTGCACTCGCAGATGACACCGTTGCTGGCGTTGGTGGCGATGCTGTTGGGTATCTTCGCGGTGGTGGTGACGCCGCGCGAGGAGGAGCCACAGATCAACGTGACCATGGCGAACGTGCTCATTGCTTACCCGGGTGCATCGGCACAGGACGTGGCGCGTACGGTCTCTACCCCGGCCGAGCAGGTGTTGTCGCAGATCGCAGGCGTAGATCACGTCTATTCCGTGTCACAGCCCGGCATGTCGGTCCTCACCGTGCAATTCAAAGTGGGAGAAGAACACGTCACTTCGTTGGTGAAGCTGTATGACGTGATCAATTCCCACGCGGATTGGCTGCCGCCGACGTTGGGGGTGATGCAACCTATCATCAAGGCGCACGGTATCGATGATGTGCCTACCCTCGCGCTGACCTTATGGCGCGCAGAATCGGCGGGCGGCGGACTGGCGCTGACGCAGGTGGCGCATGCCATCGAGGCGGAGTTGAAGCGGGTGAAAGGGACGCGCGAAGTGGCCACGCTGGGTGCGAGTCAACGTGCGGTGCGTATCTTGTTGAACCCTGAAGCGCTGAATGCTTATCAGATCTCATTGCAGGAAGTGCGCGCCGCATTGCAGGCCGCCAACGTGTCGCAAAGCGCGGGCACCTTGGTGCAAAGCAACCGCGAGGTGTTGGTGCAGACCAACAATTTCTTGAGCGATGCGGGCGAAGTGCGTCAATTGGTCATCGGCACGTTCGATGGCAAGCCCGTGTTCTTGCATGATGTCGCACAGGTGCGCGATGAAGCAGAATTGCCCTCGAACTATGTCTGGATGGGAACGGGCGTAGCAGCAGGTGACAAAGGCATCGAGGGGCAAGGTGAGTTCACGGCAGTCACGGTGAGCGTCACCAAGAAGCCAGGCGAGAACGCAGTCGATGTCGCAGAGAAACTATTGCATCGTGTGGAGGAATTGAAAGGCAGTGTCATCCCGGATGATGTGAAAGTCACCATCACGCGCAACTATGGCGAGACAGCCAACGACAAGGCGATGAAGCTCATCAAGAAGCTATTCTTCGCAACGTTCGCGGTGGTGGCATTGGTGTGGTTCGCGCTGGGCAAGCGCGAAGCGGCCATCGTGGGCATCGCGATCATCCTGACTTTGGCATTGACACTGTTCGCTTCGTGGGCGTACGGCTTCACATTGAATCGGGTGTCCCTGTTCGCCCTCATCTTCTCTATTGGAATACTGGTGGACGATGCCATCGTGGTGGTGGAGAACATCCACCGTCGGCGTGAACTGTCGCAGCACCAGCCGCTGTCGGAGATCATCCCGGAAGCGGTGGACGAGGTGGGCAGTCCGACCATCCTCGCCACCTTTGCTGTCATCGCCGCGCTGTTGCCGATGGCTTTCGTGACTGGATTGATGGGGCCTTATATGAGCCCGATCCCGATCAATGCCAGCATGGGTATGCTGATCTCTCTGGCCATCGCTTTCATCGTCACGCCTTGGTTGGCGCACAAGTTGTCCGACGCTCACCATGCAGTCGTGAAGGATGAGCGTGATACCAAGATAGCGCACTTCTTCCGCAATCTGCTCACGCCGTTCCTGAACGGCGTGCACGGCATCCCGGCGCGCCGCAAATTGTGGCTGGGCATCTTGGCTGCGTTGCTGATCGCGGTGTCGTTGACCGTGGTGAGGTTGGTCGTGTTGAAGATGTTGCCGTTCGACAACAAGTCCGAGTTCCAAGTGGTGGTGGATATGCCAAGTGGTACGGCGTTGGAGCAGACGGCGGGCGCGATGCGCGAGATCGGTATCTATCTATCGACGGTGCCGGAAGTGACCGATTATCAGGCGTATGCCGGCACGGCTTCGCCGATCAACTTCAACGGTCTGGTGCGCCAATATTATTTGCGTAACGCGCCGGAGCAGGGAGATATCCAAGTCAACCTGCAAGATAAGCATCAGCGTGACCGTAGCAGTCATGAGATCGCCACGGCGGTGCGCGAGCCCATCGAAGCCATCGCTAAAAAGTGGAATGCCAAGGTGAAAGTGGTCGAAGTGCCGCCCGGTCCACCTGTGATGTCACCTATCGTGGCCGAGATATACGGCCCGGATTACCAAGGGGCGCGTGAGGTGGCCGGCAAGGTGCGTGAGCAGTTCGCAAAGACCTCCGACATCGTCGGCATCGATGACACGGTGACTGAGGCCACACCTAAATTGATGTTGCGCGTGATGCAAAGCAAAGCCGCTATTTTGGGCGTCTCCACGCAGAACATCGCGGACACCATCCAGGTTGCTTTAGCGGGGCAGGATGTGACTTCATTGCATGAAGAAAACGCCAAATATGCGCCGCCATTGCGCATGGCCCTGCCAGCAGAGAAACGTAGCCGTATCGACGATGTGTTGAAGCTGAAGGTGCGCGCCAAGGACGGTGCGCTGATCCCGCTCTCGGATTTGGTGCAAGTCATCCAGATGCAGCGCGACTACCCCATCTATCACAAGGACCTGTTGCCCGTGGTGTATGTGACAGGTGATATGGCCGGCGATCTGGACAGTCCGCTGTACGGAATGTTCGACATCAATGGTAAGACGGGTGACATGGCGCTGACGCAAGGCGGCGTATTGCAGTCGTGGTTCTTCCATCAACCGTCCGACCCCTACAAGAGCTACGCCTTGAAATGGGACGGCGAATGGCAGGTCACCTTCGAGACCTTCCGCGACATGGGTATCGCCTACGGTGTCGGATTGATCCTGATCTACCTGCTGGTGGTGGCGCAGTTCAAGAGCTATACCGTGCCGCTCATCATCATGGCGCCTATCCCGCTCACCATCATCGGTGTGATGCCGGGACATGCCCTGTTCGGCTCGCAATTCACCGCGACCTCGATGATAGGCATGATCGCTTTGGCGGGTATCATCGTGCGCAACTCCATCCTGCTGGTGGACTTCATCAACTTGCAGTTGCGTGATGGTGTCGACCCGCAACATGCGGTGATCGCTGCCGCCAGTGCACGTGCCAAGCCAATCGTCTTGACAGGATTGGCTGCGATGTTGGGCGCGCTGTTCATCTTGGATGATCCGATCTTCAACGGTTTGGCGTTATCGTTGATCTTCGGTATCTTGGTGTCCACCATGCTCACGCTGGTCGTCATCCCTGTGTTGTATTACGCCTCGCTGTACAAGAAGTACCAATAAGCCTTAAGCCCTTACTTCCGATTGAGGGGGTGAGGGCTTATTTATTTATCGAGTAGAATCCGCAACCCTAAAGGAGTTTTAAATATGAACGCAGAACGCATCGTCCGCATCGTCGCCGGTTTTTTCATCCTGTTGTCTTTGGCATTGGGTGTTGAAGCCAGTCCCGTATTTGTGAGTAGCTATTTCTTGTTCTTCACGGCCTTCGTTGGTCTGAACCTGTTCCAAAGCGGGTTCACACGAATCTGTCCGTTGAATAGCATCCTCGCCCGTTTCGGTGTCAAAGGCAGTTGCTAAAAAAATACTTACCCGCTTCGTTTAATCTCGCCCACATCAGTTTGGCCTTAGTTGGCCTGATGTGGGTTTTGCCTTTTCTGAATTATCACCACGCCTTTCCCATCACCACCTTCTATCAAGAGTGGAGTGCGGCCTTGCTGGGCGTGTGCGCGCTGCCCCTGTTGTTGACGGCGCGATATTGGCAAGCACCCCACGTGCCGAGCATCGTGCTGTTGCCGATAGGGCTGATGATGGTGATGCTGGTGCAATTTTTGACCGGTCTAGTCTCACACTTCGATCACCTGTTGTTGCTGTCCCTCTATTTTTTGTTTGCTGCGCTACTGATGATGTTGGGGCAGCGGCTGCGTGAAGAGTTGGGATTGTCTCTGGTGGTGACGGTGCTCGCCGTTTTCGTTCTGATCGGCTCCGAATTGAATGCCTTGGCGGGAGTGCTGCAACACTATCGTTGGGATACTTTTTTGAACTCGGTCGTCACCGTCAAGACCTCCAATGCGGTCTATGGCAACACAGCGCAGCCGAACCACTTTGCTAATTACATTGCGATTGGATTGATCTCGCTCGGCTTCCTGCATGCGAAGCGTTTTATTCGCCCGTGGCAGACCATCGTCCTCGCGACACCGCTACTGTTTGTATTGGTGCTTTCCGGTTCGCGTAGCGCTTGGCTCTATCTGACTTTTGCGCTTGCACTATCATGGTTGTGGCAGCGCAGAGATGTTTCACTGCGTCCAGTGATGTTCTTTTCTCTGGCTATCTGGTTAGGCTTTCTTGTGATGCATTTTGTGGTTCAGCTACCCTTCTTGGAAGGAGCCACGGGGAGTATCACTTCTGCGGAGCGGCTTTTCGGCGAAGCGGGCGGCGGCAGTATCCGTTTCCATCTTTGGCGCGAAGGTTGGCTGATCTTTATGCAGTTCCCACTGTTGGGAGCAGGCTTCGGCCAATTCGCTTATGAGCATCTGTTGCTTGGATCGGAGTTGCAGAATCCATCCATCACGGGCCTTTACAACAATGCCCACAACATCGTTCTGCAAGTCGCAGCTGAAGCTGGGCTTGCAGGCTTGGTCGTTTTGTTGGGTACCTTGGGGGGGTGGTTTTGGCAATCAGTCGTGCGTCAGACGCAAATCGACTTGGAGCACTGGTGGGCATACGGTGTGCTTGCCGTAATTGCCATTCATAGCCAATTGGAATACCCACTCTGGTATCTCTATTTCATCGGCATCGTGGCGATAGTGATGGGGTTGATTGATAAGACGAACTATCGTTTGGAGCTAAGAACAGTGGGCCGCCTATCGGTCAGCGTCATCATCCTGTTGGGGGCGATGTCTTTGGTGCAAGCATTCCAAGGTTACAAACACCTGGAGGAAGCGCTGCAACTCAGGTTGGCGGCAAGCAAAGACCCCAAATACATCCCTGCGGCACGTGACGAGTTGTTGGTGGCCTATCGCTATCCTTTGTTGAGCTCTTATGCCGAGTTGTTCATTGCCAACATGATGGATCCCGGTGCGGATCATCTGAAGGAAAAACTTGAACTGAATGAGCGCGCACTGCACTACATCCCCAATTCCCCCGTTGTTTACCACCAGGCGTTATTCTTGGCATGGTCGGACCGCCCCGAGGAAGCCAAGGCGATGATCGCCGATGCGATATGGGCTTATCCCTTTGAGTTTCCTGCCGTCAAGACCGAGTTCGATCAGTTGGTGAAGCTGGATTCAGCCCGCTTCAGCCCTCTGTTAGAATTCGCCACCCAAAAATACGAGGAGTACCAGCGTGCTGCAGTTCCTGGAAAATAATGTTCTAACCGTCTCCATCACCTTTATCAGCGGCTATATGCTGTTCTGGTCCTACTTCGGGAATCGCTTGCGTGGCATCAAAGAGGTGGACACTCACGCAGCCATGAACCTGATCAATCGCCAGAACGCGGTCGTGCTGGATGTGCGCGAACAAACCGAGTATGACGCGGGTCACATCATCAATAGCCGCCTGATCTCTGCGCGTGCTTTGAAGGAGCGCATCGGCGAACTTGAGAAGTTTCGTGAGCGCCCGATCGTCGTCGTATGCCACAGCGGTTCGCGCGCGACCGCGGCGACCGCGTTGCTGAACCGCGAAGGGTTCACTCAAGCACACCTGTTGGTCGGTGGTGTCACGGCGTGGAAAAAAGCCAGCCTTCCGTTAGAGCGATAGGCGTTCTGAAATGGCTAAAATCGTCATGTACTGTACCGCCGTATGCCCCTATTGCATCAACGCGGAGCGCTTGCTGTTGAGCAA
>JBAYTV010000037.1:0-9468 GCA_041675405.1 Sideroxydans sp.
AGGCGGTTTGATGCCCTTACTCAATAATTAACCAAGGAATAGAAATGACTGAAGCCGTTGCCGCACCCGCCGTCCCCGTGTTCAACATTGAGAAGTTGTATGTGAAAGACTTGTCGCTGGAGATCCCCAATGCGCCCGCTATCTTTCTCGAGCGCGTCAATCCGCAGATCGATCTGCAATTGCAGACGCAAGCAGCAGCGGTCGATGAGGGGATCTTCGAGGTGGTGGTGACCATCACCGTGACGGCCAAGTTGCCAGAGCAAGACAAGGTCATGTTCCTTATCGAAGCCAAGCAGGCAGGTATCTTCCAGATCCGCAACATCCCAGCAGAAGAGATGGAGAACGTACTGGCGGTGATGTGTCCTAACATCCTCTATCCGTATCTGCGCGAAGTGGTATCGGATGTGGCGGTGCGCGGTGGTTTCGCGCCAGTGCTACTCAATCCGATCAACTTCGATGTCATCTACCAACAGCAAAAGCAACAGGTGCAAGCCCAAGCTGAAGCAGCGGCAACGGTCAAACACTGATGAGATTTGCCGCCGCACTGCTGCTGTTCGTCGTCAGCCAAACGGCTACGGCGTTCGAGTACGTGTCGGTGGCGGAACCCGCCATCCTTTACGACGCCAATTCCCTCAAGGCGAACAAGTTGTTCGTCGCCACACGCTACCTGCCGCTGGAGCAGATGGTGGTGCTGGATAACTGGGTCAAAGTGCGCGATTCCGGCGGCAAGATATTCTGGATCGAAAAGCGCAACCTCAGTAGCAAACGTTATGTGGTGGTGATGGCAGAGACCACCACCGTGCGTACCAACTGGGACGACAGTGCCGCCGTCGCGTTCATCGCGCCGCGCCAACTCGGCTTGGAATGGTTGGGCAACGCGGGTGCGGGCTGGGTCAAAGTACGCCATCGCGACGGCACATCCGGTTTCGTGAAAAGCAAAGACGTCTGGGGACATTGATGCGGATCGCTGTTCTAGGTTCTGGGGCATGGGGTACGGCACTGGCGATCAGTTTCGCTGCACGGCATGAAGTCACGCTGTGGGCGCGTGACGAAGCGCAAGCTTCAGCGATGCGCGAGACCTGTCGCAACCAGCGCTATCTGCCAGACACCCAACTCCCAAGCAATCTCGCCGTCACCTCCGACTTCACCGAAGCGCTACACGATGCCGAACTGATCATCGCAGCAGTGCCGGTATCGGGTCTGCGACCAGTGATGCAGCAGATTGCGAGCCATTTCCCCGCACGCCCCCTATCCAACTTTCCCCCGCAAGCGGGAGAAAGGGCAAACGAGAAGGGCGATGTTGAATTTCCGGGTGTCATTTGGCTGTGCAAAGGCATCGAGACCATCACTTCCTTGCTACCCCATCAGATCGTCAACGAGACATTGCCCGCGGCATTTCCGCGCGGCGCATTGACTGGGCCCAGCTTTGCGCAGGAAGTCGCGCGCGGCTTGCCTACGGCGCTGACACTTGCTTCTAACGATGGCGAGTTCGCGCAACGCACCGCCAAAGCATTGCATCACTCGCGCTTGCGCATCTATTCCAGCACCGATGTGGTCGGGGCCGAGATCGGTGGCGCGATCAAGAACGTGTTGGCGATTGCCGCAGGTATCTGCGACGGCATGCAGATGGGATTGAACGCGCGCGCTGCTTTGCTCACGCGCGGGTTGGCGGAGATGTCACGTCTCGGCTTGCAGATGGGGGGGCGTGCGGAGACGCTGGGTGGATTGTCGGGGGTGGGTGACCTCATCCTGACCTGTACAGGCGACCTCTCGCGTAATCGTCAAGTCGGTATGCTGCTCGCACAGCGTCATTCACTCTCTACCATCTTGGGCGAACTCGGTCACGTGGCGGAAGGAGTCTACACAGCGCGAGAAGTGCAACGCATCGCCCAGCAGCAAGGTGTCGAGATGCCGATCTGCCATGCGGTATATCGTGTTTTGTATGAGAACCTCGCAGCAGATAAAGCGGTCGAAGCATTGCTCAGTCGCCAGCCGGGTGAAGAGTTCTCCAGCACGGGGCAATACCGCGCCCAGCAGTGATCAACGCGCGGTGAATCCGCACTGTCTCCAAGCTTCGTACACCACTACCGCCACCGTGTTCGACAGATTCAAACTGCGATTGTTGGGTAGCATCGGCAAGCGTAGACGTTGTTCGGGCGGCAATGATTCCAACACCTCGCTTGGCAAACCGCGACTTTCTGGGCCGAATAAAAAAGCATCGCCCTCTTGATACTGAACCTCATGGAAGGGACGCGAACCCTTAGTGGTGAAAGCGAACAGCCGTGGGAAATTCGAAAGTTCGCGTAGCGATGCGTTTGTTCCCTCTCCCACCGGGGGATAACCAGCGACTTGCACGGCTCTATCGTGCTTAGTCGAATGGCTAGTAGTTCCATCAGGGTTTGGGTGGGGGAGGCGCGCAACGCGCGCCTGAGGCAAAGTCTGTAGACATACCTGCAAGCTGTCATGCACCTTCATCGACGCATACTCGTGATAATCCAAACCTGCGCGCTTCAGCTGCTTATCATCAAGATCGAACCCAAGCGGGCGCACCAGATGTAGATGGACTCCCGTGTTCGCGCACAAGCGAATTACATTGCCGGTATTGGGTGGTATCTCCGGCTGGTACAGAATGACTTCGAACATGAGAAAAGCCTTGTTGAATAGTATGAAAAGCCTTGTCAGGAAACGGGAAAACGGCTAACTTCCGCTCCGATTGTTTGGTTGTGGTGCATTAATACTTCAGGGGGAATTATGGCGCGTCCGGAAAAAGTTCGCTTGGGCGACTTGCTGGTACAGCAGAAGATCATCTCGCTCGACCAGTTGCAATTCGTGCTGGAACAGCAGAAACGCACGGGTCGCAAGCTGGGCCGAGTGTTGGTGGACAACGGTTTCATCACCGAAGATCAGATCTCGGAGACGTTGGCCAAGCAGCTCAGCATCCCCTACATCAATCTCAAGTACTACAACCCCAACCTAGAGATCGTACGACGCTTACCCGAGAACCAGGCGCGCCGTTTCCGTGCCATCGCACTTGAGGAGCGCAACGGTGCTTTGCTCATCGGGATGACAGACCCTACCGACCTGTTCGCTTTCGATGAGATATCACGCATCCTCAAGCGGGACATCGATGTCGCCGTGGTCACCGAGGGCCAACTGCTCGAAACAATTGACCGCGTGTACCGTCGTACCGACGAGATCAGCGGTCTGGCAAAAGAGATTTCAGAAGACCTGGGCGAGGGCTACATCGATTTCGGCGCGCTGAGCGATACGGTTGGCACCGAAGAAGCGCCGGTGGTGAAGCTGTTGCAAACCATGTTCGAAGATGCGGCGCAGGTCGGCGCGTCCGACGTACACATCGAGCCGCAGGAAACGCGTCTGCAGATCCGCTTCCGTATCGACGGCGCGTTGCACTTGCAAACTGAAGCGGATAGCAAGATCGCAGGTTCCATCGCCCTGCGCTTGAAGCTGATGTCCGGCCTCGATATTTCGGAAAAACGCATGCCGCAAGACGGACGTTTCAACATCCGTGTGCGCGACCAAGCAGTGGACGTACGTATCTCTACCATGCCCACGCAGTATGGTGAATCGGTGGTCATGCGTCTGCTCAACCAGAGCGGCAGTTTCCTTTCCCTCGATAAACTCGGCATGCCGCCGGATATGCTCAAACGTTTCCGCGAGATCATCCAGCGCAGCAATGGCATGGTGCTGGTCACTGGCCCCACGGGTAGCGGTAAGACCACCACCCTGTATGCAGGCCTGGCCGAGATCAACACCATCGACCAAAAGATAATCACCGTGGAAGACCCGGTCGAATATCGTTTACCCGGCATCAATCAAGTTCAGGTGAACGAAAAGATCGATCTTACTTTCTCCAAAGTGTTGCGCTCCGCTTTGCGCCAAGACCCGGACGTTATCCTTATCGGTGAGATGCGCGATGCGGAAACAGCGCAGATCGGTATGCGTGCCGCCATGACGGGCCACTTGGTGTTCTCCACCCTGCACACCCGCGATTCAAGCGGTACCCTGTTCCGTTTGGTGGACATGAACGTGCCCAAATACATGGTCGCCTCATCGGTGCAGGCTGTGCTGGCGCAGCGCTTGTTGCGTCGTGTGTGCGAAAGTTGCAGCGAGATCCATCAGCCGACACCGCAAGAAGTCGAGTGGTTGGAGTCAGAAGGGATCGAACGCGGTCAATGGGGAGAGCTGAAGCACGGGCGCGGTTGTTCGCACTGTAATGGAACAGGCTATCACGGACGTATGGGCGTCTATGAGATGTTGGAGATGACGCAGGAATTGGTTGATGCTGCTGCGCATGAAGACAACACCCACTTTATGCAGGCTGCACGTGATTACCTCAAGGGAAAGACGCTCATCGATGCGGCTTTGAATGAGATGAAATTGGGACACACCAGCATCACGGAAGTCATGCGTATCAGTAATCAGGTCGAGGATTAAGCGTGCCCGTATTTTCCTATAAAGGCCGCAGTGGTCGCGGTGAGATGGTGCAGGGCTCGCTGGAAGGCGTGGATAGCGGCGCTATCGCCGATCAGTTATTGAATACCGGCATCACGCCAACCGAGATCAAAATATCACGCACTGCGCGCACCAAAGCAGAAGGTCCCAGTCTGTGGCAACGCCTGTCGCAAGATAAATCGGTAGACCCGATAGAACTCATGCTGTTTTCGCGCCAGATGTACACCCTGCTCAAAGCGGGTGTGCCCATCATGCGCGCTTTGGCGGGTTTGCAAGAGTCTTCGCAGAACCCGACTTTTGCCTTGATGATCCAAGATCTGCGTGAGAGCCTCGATAGCGGACGTGAACTATCCACTGCCATGCGGCGCCACCCCAAGATCTTTTCGCACTTCTACGTGAGCATGGTGCAAGTCGGCGAGATGACCGGCATGTTGGACCAGACCTTTATCCGTCTGTATGACCACCTGCAGTTTGAAAAAGACATGCGCGAGCGCATCAAGTCGGCAGTGCGCTATCCCATGTTCGTGGTCATCGCCATGGCTATCGCGCTGGTCGTCGTCAACATCTTCGTGATTCCCGCTTTCGCTAAAGTATTCGAGGGATTCCATACGGAACTGCCCCTGATGACCAAGATCCTGTTGGGCTTCTCCAACTTCATGTTGGTCTCATGGCCGCTGATATTAGCGGGTTTGATCGGTGCCGTGGTGGCCTTCCGTTCTTGGATAAAGACGGTGGATGGGCGCTACAAATGGGATCGCTACAAATTCGAATTACCCATCGCCGGCCCTATCATCAAAAAAGCCACACTGGCCCGTTTTGCGCGTAGCTTGGCGCTATCTTTCAAGAGCGGCATCCCTATCGTGCAAGCACTGAATACTGTGGGCATGGTGGTGGATAACGGATATATGCGCGCCAAAGTCGAGCAGATGCGTGACGGCGTGGAGCGTGGCGAGAGCATCCTGCGCACTGCCAGTGCGACCGGGGTGTTCAACCCCACTGTGATGCAAATGATCGCGGTGGGTGAAGAGACGGGCGACATGGACGGTTTGATGTTCGAGGTGGCTGGCATGTACGAACGTGAAGTCGAATACGAGATCAAGAACCTGAGCGCACAGATCGAACCCATCATGATCGTGGGGCTGGGGGCAATGGTGTTAGTGCTTGCCCTCGGCATCTTCCTGCCGATGTGGGACTTGGGCAAAGCGGCGTTGCACTAATGATGAATAGGATTGGGAAATTAGGATTGAGGATTGAAAGGCAAAGACTGGACTCCACTCACACGCTTGTGCGAGAGGAGTTGGGGGTGAGTGGAACTTCTCAATCCTCAATCCTAGCTCCTCAATCCTCTAAAGGTTTCACCCTCATCGAACTCATCGTAGTCATCATCATCATCGTGGTGTTGGCGGGGATATTCTTGACCCGCGTGCCGCTCTATCAGGAACAAGCTGAAAAGGCGGCCATGCAACAAGTGGAAGGCGCATTGCAAAGTGCATTGGTTTTACGCTTCGGCACCTTGCATGCGCGCGGGGCGGCAAGCGAAAAAGAGTTGAGCATCCTTGCCACTGACAACCCCATCAAGTGGTTGCAAAAGGTGCCGCCCAATTACAAGGGGGAATACTACGACCCCAGTCCGCGCTCAGTTGCGCCGGGGAATTGGATGTTCGATCTCAAGTCGCGCGAATTGATCTACGTGGTCGATCACGCCGAGTATTTCAAAGCAGGCAAAGATGGCAAGCAGTGGATACGCTTCCGTGTCCATTTGGAATATGAGCCTGCATTGGGGCGTCCCGAATCCGGTAAAGAGCTGGTCACCACGCTGTTCGAATCGACCGAACCCTACCGCTGGTTAGACTGAACATGCATCCCGTCATCCAGACTTGGTTGTTCCAATCCACCGTGATATTCCTCCTTATCGGTAGCGTGGCAGGGCTGCTTGTGGGCGCACTTTTGATATTTCGACCGCAACATTTTCAAGCGATCAGCGCGCTACTCAACCGCTGGATTTCCACGCGCAAATTCGATAAAGCGTTGGAGAGCAACTTCACACTCGATCCGTGGTTGTATCGCTATCGGCGCTTTACCGGCATGCTGGTTTTGTTGGGGTCACTGTTCGTCTTGTTTTACTTTACCGTGCGACTGGATAGGGCCGCGACCATAGAAGGCCTAGCCAAGCACTTTCACTACTACCCCTCGATAGTCGGCGGATTTCTCGATGCGCTGGTGTTGAGCTCACTATTGGGGGCAGTCTGTGCCGTTTTTGTGGCTTTGAGTTTGATGTTCCGCCCCAGCCTGCTGCGAGGTTTTGAGGAGAGTGCCAACCAATGGCTATCCCTGCGTAAAGCACTCAAGCCCTTGGAGATCCCGCGCGACAACATGGAGCGTTATGTCGAGCGCCACACGCGCCAGATCGGCATCTTCCTACTCCTTGGCAGTCTTTACACCTTGGTGCTCCTAGCTTATTGGATGACGCATATCGGGTAAATGCAGGCCTACCGTTCATCGAAAATTCACTACCGTTCGCGGAATTTGGGTGATATAAACTTGCTAACCCCGTGTTTATTCGATAAATTGGCGACCGCTTGAAGGACGATGCCGCTGCGGTGGTATTTGAAACGGGCGATAAGGTACGACTAACGGAGCTGCGGCTCCACAATCTCTAGGAGAGAAATATGAAGAAACAACAAGGTTTTACACTGATCGAACTGATCGTGGTCATCGTGATTCTGGGTATCTTGGCTGCGACTGCGTTGCCGAAGTTTGTTGATTTGTCAGCAGAGGCTCGCACAGCTGGTGTTCAAGGTGTGGCAGGTGGTCTGGTTTCAGGTTCATCCATTAACTATGCTGCTAGTGCAGTGGGCAGAACCACTGGGGTAATCACCATTGCTTCTGGTGTAACCAATTGCAATACGCTGGGAACCTTACTGGAAGGTGGAACCCCCACCGGTTACACTTTTAGTGGTACGGCACCTAACTGCACTGTTACCAATGGAACGGCAGCCGTTTCTGCAGTAGTGATTACAAATGGCTAAAAAATTTAAGGGGTCAGGGCTTGAATTAAAAACAGCCAACCCCTTACCCTCAACGCACCGAGGTTGAATAAATCGCAGTATTGAACAGGGGAGGCTTCGGCCTCCTTTGTTTTTCCAGCGGGTTTGAAGCGTTTGTTACAATGCGCCCCGCACGAATTCTAGTTATACATATCGACAACGCATGCGATCACATACCGAAAAGATGGTGCCACCAACGCGGGTGATTGAGCTTGGAGCTCAAGCTCAGGTATCAATTGTGGCTGAACGAAATGGTCAGCGTGGTTTCACCTTGGTCGAGCTGATCACGGTGATGGTGATCGTGGGCATCTTGGCGGTGTCTGTTCTGCCCCGTTTCTTCACCGTTAGCGACTTCGAAGATCGCGGTAGCGCAGATCAGGTGAAATCCATGTTGCGCTTTGCACAGAAGGCGGCGATTGCGCAACACCGAAATATTTCCGTGTCTATCTCGACGGCTACTACACCAAACTGCACCACGACGTTTACAGGCGCAGCGTTGACGTGTCAGGTGAAGTCCTCTGTGGGAACCAAGACAGTCACCTTCGATGCGCTGGGGCGGCCAGTGCCAAATGTGGCGGATTCAGTCACGGTCGGTGGCACGCCCATCGCCATTGAGGCGGAGACGGGTTATGTACATTAGGCCGTCATTCCCGCGTAAGCTGGAATCCAGCAATTCAAAATCTCTGCGAAGCGGACGAAGAGAATATTTTGATTTGTTGCTCAAGTATTCTTCTATTAACCGGATTCCCGCCTGCGCTGGAATGACGAGAAGCGCATGAAGACCGCCGAGTTGTTAAGCGCCTTGTCCGCAGCACAAGTGCGCTACGTGTTAGTCGGCGGTATGGCAGTGCAGTTGCATGGCTACTTTCGGATGACCTTCGATGTGGACTTGGTCTTGGCGATGGATGATGAGAATCTCGCTCGCTTTATCGGCGTAGCCAAGCAGATGGGTTTGGTCCCCTCGATACCTGTGCCGATAGATGCGTTGCGCAACGCGGCTCAAATTGAGCAGTGGCATCGCGAGAAGGGGATGTTGGCCTTTACTTTGAGAGAGCCGCAAACAGGCGGCGGGGTGGTGGATGTGTTGGTTCGCCCTGAAGTGTCGTTCGAACAATTACACCAGAACGCTGTCGTGGGAGAGTTGTCCTCGCAACAGGTGATGATCGCTTCCATAGATGACCTACTGACGATGAAGCGCTGCGCCAATCGGGATAAAGACAAGCTGGATATTGCAGCGCTGGAGAAGATCAAGCGCGGAGAAGACCCTAATGAGTGAAGCGAGAAATGAGAATCGTGGCGTTCTGACAGAGTCAGTCATGTTGTCTCGCCTGCAAAAGTCAGACGAGATGAGGGAATTCATCATCGAGATGTGGAAACAAAACCCTACGCTTGCCAAGCAAGGGGGCGCGCGTGTGCAGAACTTGTTGTCGGTAGTGGACAGCAAGCAGCGCGGTATCAGCCTCATCGAACTCATCATCTTCATCGTCATCATCAGCGTGGCGCTGACGGGTATCCTGCTGGTGATGAACACGGTGACTCGGCACAGCGCCGACCCGCTGATCCACAAACAGGCGCTGGCCATCGCCGAATCGTTATTGGAAGAGGTGGAGTTGATGCCGTTCAGTTATTGCGACCCGGACGATGCGAGTGCGGTGGTGGCTACTTCTCCGGCTGATTGCACCGGCGGTGCGGGCGGGCCGAACGATGAGGATATCCTAGGCCCGGAAACTGCGGCCAGTGTGGGCGGTGCCGAAGGGCGCTATGCCGCACCACAGTTCGATAATGTGGGCGACTACCATGGTTTCAGTATGGTGGCCGGTTCTGTGGTGGATATCACCGGCGGGGCGGCGGTGGGTGGCTATTCAGCCAGTATCTCAGTGGCGCAAACGGCCTTAGGCACTGTGCCTGCCGGCGATTCGTTGCGTATCACGGTGACGGTCACCGGGCC
>JBAYTV010000038.1:0-9266 GCA_041675405.1 Sideroxydans sp.
CACCGCATCAACCTCACGTTATACAAGATGGATCACATCATGGATGGCGACATCAGCGAACTCACTAACGCACTGATGGCCGAGTATCAAGCCGAGCTATTGGCTGCGCTGGCGCAAGAGGGTTGATGCCGTGCGTAGTATCGCCGACATACTGCGCGAAGATGTACGACACCTCAGCAATATCCTCGCATTTGACCTGACCACTTCGCGTATCGAGATCCAATGCCTGTTGCAGCATGTGCTGGGTGTGCAGCGTGCGCATCTCCTCGCTCATCCAGAACAGATGTTGAGCGAGGCTCAGCAAGGCGCTTTTGATGCTTTGCTGCAGCGCCGTTTGCGTGGAGAGCCTATCGCGCATCTGCTGGGTGAGCGCGAGTTCTTCGGGCTGAATCTCAAGGTCACGCCAGCCACGCTCATCCCACGACCTGATACCGAATTGATCGTTGAACTTGCACTGAATCGAATTTCGCAAGCGCAGCCCTGCTGCGTGTTGGATATGGGGACGGGGAGTGGCGCCATTGCACTCGCTATCGCAAAGAACAGGCTGAATGCCGAAGTGGTTGCCGTGGATGCCTCGCAGGAGGCCTTGGCAGTCGCTATCGAGAATGCTCGACGATTGGGGATTCACAGTGTAAGTTTCTTGCAAAGCGATTGGTTCGCCGCGCTCAGCGGTCGGCGCTTCGAACTCATCGTTTCCAATCCACCCTACATCGCATCTGACGACATCCATCTCACACAAGGAGACCTGCGTTTTGAGCCGCTATCCGCGCTGGCTTCGGGGGCGGATGGCTTGGACGGTATCCGTCGCATCATCAGTGCCGCGCCGCAATACCTTACTTCGAATGGTTCGCTATTGATGGAGCATGGCTACGACCAAGCTGGATCGGTACGCGATCTGCTGATTCAGCGTGGTTTTGTTGAGGTGTTTTCTGAAAAAGATATAGCAGGCATAGAACGAGTCACAGGCGGTATTTTTAATGACTCGAAATAAATCAATTGGTTAGGTGGAAGATATAGATGCTTTTGAAAAAGATATAGACCTAGGTATAGGCCGTTTGGCATATATGCAAAGCGGATTCAGGCTCCTACAATGGCCCCTGAGTTGTGAGCTTTGAGTTGTAACCAACTCAATCTTTCATACTCTCCTCCTATTCTGGGCCGTCGCAAGATGGCCCATTTTTTTTCCTACGATCTACGCGGAGAGGTGTTTGCGAGCGCGAGCGATGGCGGCCTCTACCTGTTGTGGCGCTGTGCCGCCCGTGTGGTTACGTGCGGTGAGCGAACCTTCCAGCGTCAGCACAGCGTAGATGTCGTTCATGATGAGCTGGGAGAACTGTTGCAATTCTTCCAGTTTGAGCTCTGCCAAGTCCACTTTACGTTGTTCAGCAAAACGCACTGCCAAGGCAACGGCCTCGTGTGCATCACGGAAGGGCAAACCCTTCTTCACTAGATAGTCAGCCAGATCGGTCGCTGTGGCGTAACCCTGCAACGCCGCACTACGCATCGCATCCGGCTTCACGGTGATGCCGCGCATCATATCGGCGTAGATGCGCAAGGTCATCGTCAGCGTATCCACCG
Source organism: Sideroxydans sp. (assembly GCA_041675405.1). Taxonomy (GTDB): domain Bacteria; phylum Pseudomonadota; class Gammaproteobacteria; order Burkholderiales; family Gallionellaceae; genus Sideroxyarcus. The sequence goes on from JBAYTV010000038.1 coordinate 1,579, forward strand.
TATCGAACAAGGGCTCTTTGTCTTCTTGGTTATCTTTGTTGTAGGCCAGCGGCTGACCTTTCATCAAGGTGAGCAGGGCCACCAGATTGCCGTTCACGCGACCTGTCTTGCCGCGCACCAGTTCTGGCACGTCGGGGTTCTTCTTCTGCGGCATGATGGATGAGCCGGTGCAGAAACGGTCAGCGATGTCGATGAAACCGAAGCGAGGGCTCATCCACAAGACCAACTCTTCCGACAGGCGTGACAGATGCGTCATCGCCAGCGCGGCAGCAGCGGTGAATTCGATGGCGAAGTCGCGGTCGGACACGGCATCCAACGAGTTCTGGCACACGGACTCGAAGCCCAAAATCTCTGCCACCAATTCACGATTGATCGGATAGCTAGTGCCTGCCAACGCAGCCGCACCCAAGGGCAGACGATTCACACGACGGCGTGCATCGCTGAAGCGCTCCACATCGCGCTGGCACATCTCGAAGTAAGCCATCAGATGATGCGCAAAACTCACCGGCTGCGCCACTTGCAGGTGGGTGAAGCCGGGCATGATGGTGTGAGTGTGCGGTTGCGCCAGGTCGAGCAACGAGACTTGCAGGGCTTTGAGCAAGCTCACGATGTCGTCTATGGAGCTACGCAGATACAAGCGGATGTCGGTCGCCACTTGGTCGTTGCGTGAACGGCCCGTGTGCAGGCGCTTGCCCGCGTCGCCGACCAAGGTGGTGAGGCGCTTCTCGATGTTCAGATGCACGTCTTCCAAGTCGAGCTGCCACACGAACTCACCGTTGAGGACCTCGTTCTCGATCTGCGCCAAGCCGCGCTGGATGTCTGTCAGGTCTTGTGCGCTGATGATGTCGCAGTGAGCGAGCATCTGCGCGTGAGCTAAAGAACCTTGGATGTCGAACAACGCCAAGCGTTTGTCGAAATCCACCGAAGCGGTATAACGCTTCACCAGTTCAGCAACGGGTTCGTTGAAACGTCCCGACCATGTTTGATTGTCTTGCATCGTAGCCATGTCTTGTCCAGAATGAGTGCCCACTCTTGCCAACAATTCCACGCGGGTGCGTGGCGGTTGTCCCTTCTCCCGCTGGGAGAAGGTTAGGATGAGGGGGATTACTTATTTATGCTATGAAACGGATGAGCAGTATAAATCAAATCATTACGCCCACGTTGCTGCCCAACTTCCGTAATCTGGGAACCGTGTTGCGCGCCATCCTGTTGGTGAATGCTGTCGCGTTGTTCGTGGCGCTCACCCAAGCCGATACTTTCTCCGACCTGTTGCAGCAGTTGCTCCATGGTTCGGCCTTGTTGCAACCCGTGTTGCTCACCTCTTTGCTCTTGTTGTATGCGCTTGCCCCCGTGTTTGCCAAACTACCCTATTGGCAAGCCACTGCCGCCATCGTCGTGCTCATTTCCTTGGTCACGTTCGGGCTGGATGTCATGGGCGGCGAGTTGTTTTCCTCGCAAAGCGATGTCGGCTCGTTCCGCTACATCCGCCATGTGCTGGAAAGTGCCATCGTGATCCTGCTGTTGTTGAGTTATTTCCGCTGGCGCGCTTTGGCGTTGTCACCCGCTAGGCAAGCTGCCCGCTTGCAAGCCCTGCAAGCGCGTATCCGCCCCCACTTCCTGTTCAATAGCATCAACGCCGTGCTCGCCATCGTGCGCGCCGACCCCAAGCGCGCGGAGACCGCACTGGAAGACATGTCCGACTTGTTCCGCATGGCGATGAGCGAACCGCACGAATTGGTCGAGTTGAGCAAAGAGATAGAGCTGGTGCGTCAATATCTGGCGCTGGAACAATTGCGCCTAGGTGAACGCCTGCAAGTGCAATGGAACACTGACAAGATGCCGCCTGATGCGCTCATTCCGCCGTTGGTATTGCAGCCCCTGCTGGAGAACGCGGTGTATCACGGCATCGAACCGTTGACGGATGGTGGCATCATCGAGGTGCGTATCTATCGCGAAGACAAAGAGCTGCATCTGCAAGTCGGCAACCCCGTATCGCCCACAGGCAAGCCGCATAACGCAGGTCACAAGATGGCGCTCTCTAACATCCGTGAGCGGCTGTCGCTGCTGTTTGATGTGGAAGCGGACTATCAAGTCGAACGTGAGGCAGGCTATTACAGTGTGCATATCCTCATCCCCTATGTGACGGAGACCTTATGAGTAACGATGCCGTTATCCTGCCTTTGAGCATTTTCATCGTCGATGACGAAGCGCCTGCGCGTGCTCGCTTGAAAGATCTGCTAGCCGATTGTGATGTGCAACTCTCTTTGCAGGTGGTGGGTGAGGCCAGCAATGGTCAAGAAGCTCTGGACAAACTGGCCGAGGTACATGCGGAAGTCGTGTTGATGGACATCCGCATGCCGCAAATGACGGGTATCGAACTGGCGCGTCACCTGAACAAACTCGAACAGCCGCCCGTCATCATCTTTACCACCGCCTACGATACTTACGCCGTGAAAGCCTTCGAGCAACGCGCCATCGACTACCTGCTCAAACCGATTCGGCTAGGTCGATTGTTCGAAGCCTTGTCGCGCGCACGCGATGCCGTTCCCATCCGCACCGAAATCTTGCAGGAACTCATGCCCGAAGCGCGTACCCATCTCTCGGTGCATGAGCGCGGCAAAGTCATCCTCGTGCCTATCGAAGACGTGCTGTATCTGCGTGCCGAGATGAAATACGTCACCGTGCGCACAGCAGAACGCGAATACCTGGTCGAAGAATCCCTCACCGCGATGGAGCGCGAGTTCTCCATACGCTTCGTACGCATCCACCGTAGTTGCCTCGTTGCCAAAGCGGCCATCGTCGGGTTCGAAAAAGGCGGCGACGAAGGCGAGAGCGGTTGGTTGGTCAAGCTCCAAGGGATATCTGAGACACTGCCCGTCAGTCGGCGACAATGGGCGGGTGTGAAGAACCTAGGCTCGATTTGATTTATATGCCGTCATTCCCGCGAAGGCGGGAATCTAGTTTGGTTAGATGACATGCCGTTAAGTTTTGTACTTGCTTCGCAAGGATTGTTTTAGAAACTGGATTCCAGCCTTCGCGGGAATGACGAAAGAGTTTTACATGGAGAAGACGTGCTGACGATACTGGTGATCAATTCCAAAGGCGGATCAGGCAAGACCACGCTGACCACCAACCTCGCCAGCTATTACGCCAGTAAAAAGATGCGCACCGCCATCATGGACTACGACCCGCAAGGATCCAGTCTGCATTGGCTGCAAGCGCGCCCAAAGACACAGCACAACATCCACGGTGCGAATGCCGCCCCTGCCAAAGGCAATGCAATGCTACACAGCAAACAAGGTTGGGTCCCGCTCGACACCGAGGTGCAGATACTGGATGCGCCAGCGGGTGCGACAGGCTTACTGCTGAAAGAGTTGGTGCGCAAAGCCAACTTCATCGTCATCCCCGTCGCACCTTCACCCATCGACATCCGCGCCACGGCCGACTTCATCAAAGACCTGTTCCTAGTGGGTGGTGCGCACACCTCCAAAGCCAAGATCGCCGTCGTCGCTAACCGCGTGCGCATGCGCTCATCCAACAACTACGCCGCGCTGGAGCGTTTCCTCACTTCGCTCAAGCTACCTTTCCTCACCAGCATCAGCGATTCAGATAACTATCTGCAAGCAGTCGAGCAAGGGCTGGGCGTGTTCGAGATGGAGGAATCAACCACCGCTTCAGAGCGGCAAGAGCTCATGCCCATCGTGAAGTGGCTAGAAGGGCAATTCCCCAATCGCTTCGGCATCCGCGCCGAAGACAAGATGGCCAGTTTGGAAAGCTCTAAGAAGTGGGCTGTGTATCGGGGTGGAGCAGCTGGGTAGTTCGGTAGCTTACTTTGGCGGGACTAGAAGACGCCAAGGTTCTATATCTAGCGCTTCAGCGATTTTTTCGATATTACCTAACGCCACATTCCAAACACAACGTTCTATTGCTGAGATGTAGGTTCTGTCCAGCTCGCAACGGAACGCAAGCTCCTCTTGCGAAATCCCATTCTCAAAACGATGAAGCCTGATGTTGTAGGCAAGGGTTCCCCGTAGGGTTTTCTCAAATTGGCTGAACTTTGGTTTGGCGACGCGCTTTGGCATGGCGCGCAGAATCCATTTTTGCTGCGTTTGTAACCACGGAGTTTGCTTCTCATATAAATTGGGATTAGCATCGGTCAATCTGATACTGGCCATTGACAACTATTTGGCTAGTGCGCTTTGTGGAGGGAATATCTAAATGGAGAAAAGCATGAAATTGGGAGTATTTCAATGTGGCGTAATTACTGTATGTAGTGTCGCGATGCTTGGCGGTTGTGCAACGGCATCAAAGACATTTCTGCAAATTATGTTTCACCAATGCAATTTCAATCTTACGATTGCGATCAGTTGGCATCCGAAACAGTTCGTATTCAGGCTAGAGTAAATCAGTTGGGTGGTCGGTTAGATCAAGCTGCAGCGAATGACAAAGCGATTGCTGGGGCTGGAGCAATTTTGTTTTGGCCTGCACTCTTTGCCCTTGGAGGCACAAAAGAGCAGGAGTTGGAGTATGCGCGGTTGAAGGGGGAGTATGATGCCGTGCAACAAGTGGCAGTCCAGAAAAAATGTTCTGGAGTAGTTGTGCAAGTTCAGCCAACAACATCGGCTCAACAAAGTGTAGTGACAACACAAAAGCCATAACGGAAGTAATTCCAAGGCAAAAGATAAGGAGGGCTCGCGAAAGTGAGCCTTCTTTGGTTTTGAGCAAGTAAAGTCGAGTGCTATAAATTCCCCGCTTTCCGCGTCAACCTTCAAGAATATATAGGCCTTCCATCACAAACAACTTTAGCTTGTTTGTGCAATCCATTGCTTTTTAAGCATATTTGTTTTTCGTTAACTTTCGTCGCTAACTCCTTGTACCGTAAAGAAAATTCCTGATTTCTTGCTTGACCCACCCATATATTTTCAATATAGTGGGAACTAGTGGTGATAAGTGGGAATAAATGGGGGTTCAAAGGGGTTCTATGTTCCAGGGAGCGACGCAGTTCAACATCGATGGCAAGGGCAGGTTGACGATTCCGACGCGGTATCGCGACATGCTGTTGGCGCATTGTGCGGGTCAGTTGGTGTTGACCGCCGATGCGGATGGCTGTCTGTTGATGTATCCGCAGCCTGAATGGCAACCCATCCGCGAGAAGCTGATGCAGCTCTCCGCTTTCAATCCAAAGATCCGCGCCTTGCAACGCTTCCTTGTTGGCCACGCCGAAGATGTGGTGATGGATGCTGCCGGGCGCGTGCTCATCTCGGCCACCCTGCGCGATTACGCCAAGCTGGACAAGCGCGTGATGCTGGTGGGTCAGGGCAATAAATTCGAATTGTGGGACGAGGCGCGTTGGCAAGCGCAGTACGAAAAGATGACGACCTTCTCGACGGACAACTTACCTCCTGAGCTGGAGGGCTTCACGTTGTGAAAAAACTCCGCACAACTACTGCGCTTGCTGATGCGGCGTTAAAAAATGGCTCGAAATCCTCACGTACTGATCTGTACGTTCCGGTTTCTCCCCATTTTTCGCCTTGCCTCAGCTGCGCTCGTAACGTTGTGCAGAGCTTTTTATGAGCGAAAGCTATTCGCACGCGACCGTCTTATTGAATGAAACCGTCGATGCCTTGCAGGTGAAGCCTGATGGCATCTATGTGGACGGTACTTTCGGGCGCGGTGGGCACAGTCGGCTGATATTGAGCAAGCTGGGTGCATCGGGTCGTTTGATCGCATTCGACAAAGACCCGATGGCGATCACGGCGGGGCAGGCGATACGGGATGCGCGCTTTCACATGGTGCATAGCGGCTTCGAACATCTGAGCGAGAAGTTGCGCGAATCGGGTGTGGGCAAGGTGGATGGTGTGTTGCTGGACTTGGGGGTGTCGTCGCCGCAACTGGACGACGCGCAACGCGGTTTCAGTTTTCGCTTCGATGCGCCACTGGATATGCGTATGGATACCAGTCGCGGGCGCACGGCGGCGGAATGGTTGGCGGTAGCGGACGAAGGCGAACTGACGGAGGTGATACGTGATTACGGCGAAGAACGGTTTGCTAGGCAGGTTGCAAGGGCGATTATTGCTGCGCGCCAAGAGCGTGCGATCGACACAACGAAACAACTCACCGATATCGTTGGGAAGACGGTACATACCCGCGAACCCGGCAAGAATCCGGCTACGCGTACCTTTCAAGCTATACGGATTTATATCAACCGCGAACTCGAGGAGCTCGAGAACGTGTTGCCGCAGTGTGTCGATGAGCTGAAGGCAGGCGGACGCATGTCGGTGATCAGTTTCCACTCGCTAGAAGACCGCATGGTGAAGCAGTTCATGCGTGACATGGCGCAGGGCGACAAGCTACCGAAGAGCATACCCATTCGCGCGGCAGATGTGCCGCAGGGAAAAGTGAAGTTGGTGGGCAAACCCATCTACGCATCAGAACAAGAATTGGCGGCAAATCCGCGTGCACGCAGTGCGGTGCTACGAGTAGCTGAAAGGTTGATATGAAAAATATCGCGCAGCGATTCGATCGGCCCCTCTCCCCCTGGGGGAGGGTTCGGGTGGGGGAGCGCGTAGCGAGGGGAGAACTGGATGGCTAGATTCAACGCATTCCTCCTCTTTGTGACTATCGCTTGCGCGTTAGGTGTTGTTACCTCTCAACACAAAGCGCGCAAGTTGTTTGTGGAACTGCAAAACGAGAAAGAGCTGGCGCAACAGATGGAAGTCGAATGGGGTAAGTTGCAGATCGAGCAGAGTACGTTGGCGATGCCCGCACGCGTGGAAAAACTCGCTCGCCAGCAATTGCAGATGCGCATGCCGCCCAGCGATGAGATCCGTTACATCCGCGTCAATTCCAGCATGGTGGGGCAGCAATGAACTACGCCCATCTACCGCAGACCTCGGCACAACAAGCACTCCCGGCATGGCGATCGCGCCTGCTGTTCTTGTTCCTGCTTGCAGGAATGTCGGGTCTGTTGGTGCGTGCCGTCTATCTGCAAGGTATCAACAACGACTTCCTGCAACAGAAGGGTGATGCGCGTTACGGACGTGTCATCGAAGTGCCCGCCCATCGCGGCATGATCACCGACCGCAACGGTGAGCCACTGGCCATCAGCACACCCGCCGAGACCGTGTGGGCGAGCCCGCCCGATGTGGAAGCTACACCCAAACAAGTGCAGCAGCTGGCGCGCATCATCGGCATGACCGAGAGCGATCTCAAAGAGCGCCTGTTCAACACCTCCAAAGAGTTCGTCTATCTCAAGCGTCAGTTGCCACCCGAGCAGGCGCAGCAAGTCGTGCGTCTTGGCATCCCCGGCATCTCCCTGAAGCGCGAATATCGCCGCTACTACCCGGCAGGCGAGGTCACCTCGCATCTGCTTGGTTTCACCGATGTGGATGACAACGGGCGTGAGGGCATCGAACTGGTGCATCAGGCTAAGTTGGGCGGCAAAGTAGGTAGTCAGCAGGTCATCAAAGATCGTCGCGGTCATATTGTCGAAGACGTCGCCAGCCTGCGTGCACCTAAAGAAGGTGGTGATGTCGCACTCAGCATCGACAGCAAGATCCAATTCATCGCTTTCCGCGAGATACAGCAGGCCGTTGAGAAGCATCAAGCCAAAGCAGGCTCTATCGTCGTGCTGGACGCCAAGACGGGCGAGGTGTTGGCGCTGGCGAACTGGCCGACATTCAACCCCA
>JBAYTV010000039.1:0-9257 GCA_041675405.1 Sideroxydans sp.
CATCATCGTGCGTCAACGCGGTACAGAATTTCACGCAGGCGACAACGTCGGCATGGGCAAAGATCACACACTTTTTGCCAAGCTGACTGGCAAAGTGGTGTTCGCAATCAAAGGCGCGGCTAAACGTAGAACGGTTAGCATCGTCGCTGCTTAAGTACTTGAGCAGTTAAAATGAGCCCTATCGCAAGGTAGGGCTTTTTTCATTTCTCCTTCGATACGCCTACGGGCTACTCAGGACGAACGGGGCAGAAGGCACATGAAATTCATCGACGAATCAAAGATCGAAGTCATTGCAGGCGACGGCGGTAACGGCGCGGCTAGTTTTCGTCGTGAGAAATATATCGAAAAAGGCGGCCCTGACGGCGGTGACGGTGGACGCGGCGGTAGTGTGATCGCTATCGCGGACCGCAACATCAACACACTGGTCGACTTCCGTTTTGCACGTATGCACCGCGCCAAGAATGGCGAACGTGGCGGTAGCGCCGACTGCTATGGCAAAGGTGCGGACGACGTCTACTTGCGCATGCCAGTCGGCACCGTTATCACCGATATCAACAGCGGACAGATCATTGCCGACCTCACGCACGAGGGTGAGCAGATCTTGCTGGCCAAGGGCGGTGCGGGTGGCTTGGGTAACCTGCATTTCAAGTCCAGCACCAACCGCACGCCACGCCAATGCACCCCCGGCGAGGAAGGCGAACGCCGCGAACTGCAACTGGAATTGAAGGTTCTAGCTGACGTCGGTCTGTTGGGTATGCCGAATGCCGGCAAGTCAACTTTCATCCGCGCGGTATCCGCAGCACGCCCTAAAGTGGCTGATTACCCATTCACCACCCTGCATCCGAATCTGGGCGTGGTACGCGTATCGCACGAGAAGAGCTTCGTCATCGCCGATATTCCAGGACTGATCGAAGGTGCCGCAGAAGGTGCGGGCCTAGGCCACCAGTTCCTGCGTCATCTGGCACGCACACGCCTGTTGCTACACATCGTGGACATCGCACCGATGCACGAAGGGGTCGATCCTGTGCACGAGGCACACGCGATCCTGAACGAACTAAAGAAGTACGACGAGTCTTTGTACAACAAACCGCGTTGGCTGGTCCTGAACAAGCTCGACCTATTGCAAGACAGTGACGAGAAAATTGCCGCCTTCCTCAAAGAATTCGGCGGCGACACCCGCTACTTCACGATCTCTGCCATCAATGGCGATGGCTGCAAAGAGTTGACCTACGCCATCATGGAACACTTGCAAGCTACCGCCGATGCAGAACAAGAAGCTGTCACTGAGAGCGCACAAGAGACCGAAATCGTCATCCACGACCCACTCGCATGAAAACCGTTCTGACCCAATCCAAACGTATCGTCGTCAAAGTCGGCAGTAGCCTCGTCACCAATTCAGGTGAAGGCTTAGACACGCGCGCCATCGGGAATTGGGCACAACAGATCAGCACCTTGCGTGCACAAGATTGTGAAGTGGTCTTGGTATCTTCCGGCGCGATCGCCGAAGGCATGCAACGACTGGGTTGGAAGCAGCGCCCAAATGCTGTGCACGAGCTGCAAGCTGCGGCCGCGGTCGGCCAAATGGGTTTGGTGCAGGTCTATGAGAGCTGCTTCAGCCAACACGGTCTGCGCGCCGCACAAGTCTTGTTGACCCACGCAGACCTCGCCGACCGCGAACGTTATCTGAACGCACGCTCCACTCTGCGCACTTTGCTCACACTGGGTGTCATCCCCATCATCAACGAGAACGACACCGTCGTCACCGACGAGATCAAGTTCGGCGACAACGACACGCTAGGCGCGTTGGTTGCTAATCTCATCGAGGCCGATGCACTCGTCATTCTCACCGACCAAGTCGGCCTGTTCACCGCCGATCCGCGTAAAGATGCGAGTGCGACACTCATCAGCGAAGCGCAAGCAGGCGATGCCAAGTTGGAACTGATGGCAGGCGGCGCAGGCAGCAGCATCGGACGCGGCGGCATGATCACCAAGGTGCTGGCAGCAAAACGTGCTGCGCGCAGTGGTGCACACACCGTCATTGCTTCCGGGCATGAACGTGATGTACTGCCGCGCCTGCTACAAGGCGAGTCCATCGGTACTTTGCTGGTCGCCCCCGCCCTATCACTGGATGCACGCAAACAATGGCTGGCTGACCATCTGCAAGTAAGCGGCAAAGTGTCTCTGGATGCCGGTGCAGTTCGTGTGCTAAAGAATGAAGGAAAGAGTCTGCTTCCCATCGGCGTCACTCAAGTCACTGGTGAATTCCAACGTGGCGCAGTCGTCGCCGTGCTCGACACGGAAGGCCGCGACATCGCGCGTGGCCTCATCAACTACAGCGCCACCGAAGCGCGCCGTATCGCCGGCAAAGCTAGCGGTGAGATCGAATCCATCCTCGGCTATGTCGATGAGTCAGAGCTGATTCATCGTGACAATCTCGTTCTGTTGTGAAGCAACAGAACGAGATTGCGGCGAAGGCTAACTTGCATAGCAAGTTAAGCCACAAAGTGGCGGCCGAAGCCACAACCTTTTCCAGCTCTAACAGAGCAATACCAAGTTGCGGTGAAGACTCATATTCGCGTAGCAAATGTGATGTCGGAACCACAACTTAACAGAGCAATACAAAGTTGCGGTGTAGACTAACCTTTAGGTTATGTCGAAACCACAATTTCATTGCTGTAATACAACAAAACCAAATTTCTGCGAAGGTACGACCGTAGTTTTCGCTGTGGTGATTCTGGTGTTCGCTCAATAATGATTCACTTTGAAAAAAGTTGCCACCAACGTCGACGATTGTTGGGAACGGGCGCATGTAATTCGATGGCCTGTGGTGGAGTCACGCTGAGTATCCAGCCCGGCGGCGAAGAAGCGGTGCTGCATGACGAACCCATATGACTGGGGTCGTACACCTTGATCAGGGTGGGCACTTCAGCATCGTCGGCATACACGATGCCGCAATAAGTCTCGTCATGTTCCTGATGCAGCAAAGCATCCAACGCGTCGATGCGTTGTGCCAGCGCCTCGCCCTTCAGCGGACTCTGCGGCACCAATTCGCCGAGCTGATAGACATACCATTCGCCGATTTTCACGCGCGTCCACAGCGCCTCCAATTGTGACCATTGCAACATGCCCTGAAAGCGACCATTTAGGCGCGCCTGAAAATCATTGACTGATTGGTTCATGGTTATTGATTCCTAAACTGAGTTACTCGACATACTAAGTAACTTGCCAGTCAACTTGCGCGCAATCGGTGCCACAAAAAAACAACAGGAACACCGACAAGGGATTCAGCTCCCGGATTTGTACCAGTTCTGGCTACGATTCACGATATATACCACGCTCAACATCACCGGCACTTCGATCAGCACGCCCACCACGGTGGCCAGTGCCGCACCCGACTCGAATCCAAACAAGCTGATGGCAGCCGCGACCGCCAATTCGAAGAAGTTGGATGCGCCGATCAAGGCTGAAGGGCCTGCCACGCAATGTGCCTCTCCCACCCGACGATTGAGCCAGTATGCCAATCCTGAGGTGAAATAGACTTGAATGGTGATGGGCACGGCCAGCATCAGGATGATGAGAGGCTGCTCGACGATAGCTTTGCCTTGGAAAGCGAACAACAACACCAACGTCAACAACAGCGCGGAGATGGAGATAGGCCCCAACTTCTCTAACGTGGTTTGCAGCGCTTGCTCGCCGCGCGACGACAACCATTTGCGCCAGACTTGCGCAATAAATACAGGGAGCACGATGTAGAGTAGCACCGAAACCAGTAAGGTGTCCCACGGCACGATGATGGCAGACATGCCGAGTAGCAACGCCACCAATGGCGCGAAAGCGAACACCATGATGGCATCGTTGAGTGCGACTTGGCTCAGCGTGAACAACGGCTCTCCATTCACCAATCTGCTCCACACGAAGACCATCGCAGTGCACGGTGCGGCCGCGAGCAGGATCAATCCGGCGATGTAGCTATCGAGTTGCTCGGCTGGCAGATACGGGACGAACAGATGGCGGATGAACAACCACCCCAGCAACGCCATCGAGAAAGGTTTGACCGCCCAATTGATGAACAAGGTGACGCCGATACCGCGCCAGTGTTTGCGCACCTCGTGCAGAGCGCCGAAGTCGATGCGCAACAACATGGGGATGATCATCACCCAGATCAGCAAGCCGACCGGGATATTCACGTTGGCGACCTCCAACGTACCTAGCCAGTGAAAAGGTGCCGCAAAGAACTGCCCCAGCACCACGCCGACGATGATGCAGAGAAATACCCAGAGGGTGAGGTAACGTTCAAAGATGCTCATGATTATCCCTAAATTTGATTCAGTCAGTTTCAGCAAGTGTGCGCAAAGCATCGATACCAACAGGCTCTTCAGTCTGCACGGGAACGACTGCGATGCGGCTCGCATATTCCTGTTGGACTGATTCGAGTTGTTTCCACTCCTGTTCCGCCCGCAACGCTAACAGTCGGGAAGCAGGATGTGCTGCTGCAAGACTTTGGTTGACGATCCAGGCCCACGGGGCTATGCCCGCACGGCGCAGATCCTCTTGCAGATTCGCAGCCTCCAATACAGGTGTTGTTTCAGCCAGTGTCACGATGAGGATCCGCGTGTGTTCCTGATTTTGGAGTTGCATCATCGGTGTGGTGAAACGCGTGCTGTCTTTCATGTTGCGCGCGACTTCACGGTGGTAGGCGCCTGTCGCATCCAGTAGCAATAAGGTATGTCCAGTGGGCGCGGTATCCATCACAACAAACGCATGATTCGCTTCGCGTATGGCACGCGAGAATGCTTGGAATACGGCGATCTCTTCAGTACAAGGTGAGCGCAGATCCTCTTCCAACAAGGCACGACCTTGTGCGTCCAGATTCTTACCTTTGGTTTCGAGTACGTGTTGACGATAACGCTCGGTCTCGGCATGCGGATCGATCCGACTCAAAGTGAGATTCGCTGTATCACCACGCAAGGTATCCGCCAGATGAGCAGCGGGGTCGGACGTGGTGAGTTGCACGGCATGCCCGCGTGCGGCCAATTCGACAGCGATCGCGGCAGCCATCGTGGTTTTACCCACGCCGCCTTTGCCCATCAACATGATCAAGCCATGTCCCGCTTTCTCGATCTCATCGATCAAGCCGGATAGTCGTGGCATATCCTCAGTTCGATGCTGGACAGCATCGGGTAATTTGATGGTCGCATCGCTAAGCAACGCGCGCAGCGCATCCACTCCCACTAGATTGAATGGCAGCAGGTCTCGCTTATCCGTGGGTAATGCACGCAACACTTCCGGCATGGCAGCAAGTGCACCCTGTTCGCGCTTCAGTATTGCCGATGCCACAGGGTCACTCGCTTCACTTTTGGGCATACACCCATTCACCACCAGATATTGGTGAGAAAAGCCGATATGAGCCAACTCTTCACTGGTGCGTGCCGCTTCTATCAAGGTGGAACGTTGCGCGCGCGCCACTAGCACCAACCGTGTTCGACACGAATCGGCGAGGACGGCGACCGCATCGCTGTAACGTTGGCGTTGTTTCTCCAAGCCAGACAATGGGCCGAGGCAAGAAGCGCCTTCAGGGTTGTCGTCCAGAAATCCGCTCCAAGCTCCTGGCAGTTGCAGCAAGCGGATCGTGTGTCCCGTAGGGGCAGTATCGAAGATGATGTGATCGAAAGGTTCGATCATGGCCGGATCGGTCAGCAACTCGGTGAACTCATCGAAGGCTGCGATCTCGGTGGTGCAAGCACCCGAGAGTTGTTCCTCAATGCCACGTACGACGGATTCAGGCAGCACGCCGCGCACCGGCCCCACGATGCGGTCGCGATAAGCTTGGGCGGCTGCCTGCGGATCGATCTCCAATGCAGACAGATTACTCACCAAAGGTATTTGAGTGACGGTGTTACCAATAGCGACACCGAACACGTGCCCCACGTTCGAGGCAGGATCGGTGCTCACCAGAAGTACACGCTTCCCCTGATCTGCTAACCGTACTGCGGTGGCGCAAGCGAGAGAGGTCTTGCCCACACCGCCTTTGCCGGTAAAGAACAGGAATTGAGGAACGTCTTTTAGCAACTTCATGTGACTTACCTTGTGGTGTGACTTAGCAGCACTTGCTACCCGAACAACAGGCATCAGACTTTACTTCCGTCACTGCGATCGCCTCCAAGGCTGCAGATAATCCGGCAAAGCGTGCCAATTCTTTGCGTGTCGGATAGCGTCCAGCCATAGCGATCTCGCCATCAAGCAGGATCAACGGCAGACCTTCCGCCCCAGAACACTCAAGAAAACCTTTGACTACTGCACTGTCGGCAAAGGCCATCGGTTGCTGTGCGAGGTTGAAACGCTCGATGTGTCCACCTGCATGCTTCAGCCAATCCACATCAGCACTGAAATCCACCAATGCCTGATCCACATCAGTTCCACATACGCCGGTACTGCAACACAGTGCTGGATCGAATACTTGTAACTTCTTCATGGCAACCTCTATCAATCTTTAGTACGACCGATTTCGCTCAACTTGTCTTTCAAGGCCAGTTTGTCGAGCTTATCGATAGGTAATGACATGAACAAACCGATACGACGAGCCAACTGTTCTGCCGCTTTGTTGAATGCAACACGACGTGCATCGTCGCCTTCGATATGTGCCGGGTCTGGAATGCCCCAATGCGCAGTCATCGGAGCGCCGTACCACACAGGACAAATCTCACCCGCTGCGTTATCGCAAACAGTGAATACGAAATCAAATGCAGGCGCTCCTGGAGCGGCGAATTCGTCCCAGCTTTTGCTGCGCAGACCTTCGATACTGTGACCATGCGCCTGTAACCACTCGATAGCACCAGGATTGACCTTGCCCGCAGGTTTGCTACCTGCGCTGTATGCCTTGAACTTACCTTTACCCAAACTATTGAACAGCACTTCGCCCAAGATGCTACGGGCGGAGTTCCCAGTGCACAGGACCAGTACGTTGTATTGCTTTTCGCTCATTTCATTCTTCCTTTGAAGTTATCAACATTTCTTACTTGGTATCTTGCATACCGCATCGTTACCACCACAACAGTTCTCGGTCAGATAATCCACCATGCCGTTCATTACCGTAAAATTTGCGGCGTAGTAAACGAAGCGGCCATCCTGTCGGCTCCCTACCAACCCTGCATGGCTGAGCGTCTTGAAGTGAAAGGACATATTGGCAGGCGATACCTTCAGTTTTTCCGCGATCTGCCCTGCCGCCAATCCTTCCGGTCCGCTTGCCACCAACAGCCGGTAGATAGCCAAACGGGTCGGTTGGGCCAGTGCCGCTAGTGCCTTAACTACCTGTGCAGGTTTCATCATCTTATATTTCAATTGTTAAATGATTCTTAAAATGTTATGGTATTTAACCACAAGGGATGCACATGTTCAATACCAAGCCAGTTTGTGTGAATGCACGCCAGGGGTTGATCGTCGCCACCCTCAAACCGCCATGGAATGACCGAATCCATGGCACTGGATCAACGATACGATTAAAAAAATGACACTAGCTAAAACATATCAAGCACTGATCACTGACCGAATATACTTTGGCGGCGCAAAGGATGTACCCGCAATGGTCGAGAATGAGGGGATTCAGGTCGTGGTGGACTTGCGCGAAGAATCTCAAACCTGTGAATCATCCGATCCCTCGGTGACATGGGTCAAAATCCCTCTCGGCGACAATGCGACAGAACCTGAACATCAGCTCTTTGCGCAGGCGATTCGAGCGGTCATATCAGCGTATGACCAAAAGAAAAAAGTAGCGTTTCATTGCGGCGGCGGAAAAGGCAGGACAGGTACTGTCGCTGTCGGCGTGCTACTGGAGCTTGGCATTTGCAAGACTATAGACGAGGCAGAACTGATGGCGAAAAGTATCCGCCCAGTGATCAATGTTAAGCCCGATCAGCGTGCTTCATTGGTGAAATTGTACGAGGTGAATCACTAGCAACTGGAGGCAGTGCCTCGCACAGGTGTCTGCGCACTAATCGATCAGCGATAGCGGAAGGAATAGAAGATGTCGATCGCATCCTCGACACCGGTACGCGTCACAAGCGTGATACGCGGGGTCAGGGTGTAGCTGAATTTGGTGATACCCGTACCCGCAGACAGTCCCTGTTCATAGCTCAAGTAGGCGCGCGGATTGAGGCGTTTACCGACGGTCACCACCTGGCTTTGCATTGGATCTACTCCCCCAGCCTTCTGGTTCAGAGACAGCTCATCTACGCCGACCGCACGCCCGATCTTGGAGGCAGACTGCCCTCCCAAGATATTGGTCGCAGCAGACAGCAACAGTGACGAGTCGATACCACTACTGTCGGGCACACGTCCCAGCACGATCCAAGATAGTTTCTCGGCATCAGGCACGTTCGGATTTGATACGAGGCGGATGATGGGTTTACGTGCCGTGCCACTCACTTCAACACCAGCTTCTACATCCAGCCCTTTACGATAAGCCAAGATATTCAGCCCGGGGTCGTCCATGCGACCTTGGAAGTTCACCATCCCGCGTTCGACTTGCAAGCGCTGCCCGTAAGCCTCGAACACTCCATCTTGCGCGTCGATGACGCCCGTCACACTCAATGCCTCACCCGGTTCTCCGCGCACATCCAGATTACCTTTGAGGCGAGCTTCAAGACCGGATGCGCGGATGAAGAACTTATCGCCCAGATCAAGCGTGGCCCTCACCTGGTTCTGTTGCTTGACACTTTTATCCACCTCTTCCCCGACGATCTGCACATCTTCATCAAGCTGCGGACGGTTGCTCACGGGTTGATCGATGAGACCCGCATCGGCACGGATGGTGCCATCCAAGATGAGCATCTTGCCCGAGAGCTTGGCATGCCCTGTCCCCGAAGCGATGACCCAACGGTCGGCGCGTTGCAACAGGGGGAACTGTTGCGCGTCGATCTGCACGCCGCCTGTGTCTCCCTTGAGATCGAGCATACCGCTCGCATTCAATTTACCCGCGCTGCGACTCAATTTGAAATCGCCCAACAGTTTGTCTTGGGGTTGCGCAAGGTAGGGTGAATCGAAATCAAACAGATCGAGATGTATGAGATCTTGCTCGAAGCGAGCTTTCAACTGCCCGTTCTCAAGCCGCACTCCCTGATCGAGCAAGCCGAAACTCAATCCCTCGCCTTGAACCATGCCGCGCAGTCGCGGCGTGTGCATGTCACCGACCAGATCGGCGTCTAGCTTCAATCTGCCGCCACTTTGGAAGTTGCTATCCAAGGTCGGTCCCAGCCACGACA
>JBAYTV010000040.1:0-9226 GCA_041675405.1 Sideroxydans sp.
AATGACACCACCGACGAGCTGCGTAGCCATAGCGACATCGAATCGAGCTTCATCCGACTCACCGCCATGCCAGTGGAAGGAGCGACGACATGATCCGTACGCTCGCCAAGAAGGAGTTGCACACCCTATTCGTTTCGCCATCGACCTGGTGGATGCTCGCTCTACTCCAATTCATCTTCGCGTGGTTCTATCTGGCACGCATGGACGATTACCTGCAAGTACAAGCGCAACTGGCTCAGATGGACAGCGCGCCCGGCGCCACCATCTCCATCGCCGCCCCACTCGCGAGCGTGCTCGCCATCGTGTTGATGATGTTGATACCGCTATTCACCATGCGCCTCATCGCAGAAGAGCGACGCAACCAGACTTGGATATTGCTGACCACCGCTCCCATCTCCGCGACTGACATCGTGTTGGGTAAGTTCTTCGGTCTGCTGGCGCTACTCTCCATCATCATCGTTGCCTGTGCCGTGATGGTGTGCTCCCTGGCACTGGGAACGCATGCCGACTTCGGTTTGATCGCGGGCAACATCTTGGGCGTGTGGCTACTTGCCGCCAGCTATGCGGCACTCGGTCTCTTCTTCTCGTCACTCACACGCCAACCTGTCGTCGCCGCATTCGGTGCATTGGCAGTATCTTTCGGATTGTGGATGTTGGAGATGAGTAGCGGTGCAGTGCGTGTGCTTTCACCTAACGTGCATTTCCAGAACTTGAACGTCGGCCTCATCAGCACCGCCGATATCATCTATTTCGTGCTATTCATTACTGGCTTCCTGCTCGTCAGCATCGAACGCATCCGCCGCGAGCGGGGAGGTGTGTGATGACCAAATCCAACATGCGCCACCTGCTCTTCTACGTTCTACTCATCGCCAGTGTCATTGGCATCTATCAGCTTGCCGCACGTTTCCCCGCACAGTGGGATGTCACACAGAACGCGCTGAACAGTTTGGAACCGGGCAGTGCAGATGTATTGAAGCAACTAGATGGTCCGCTGAACATCACCGTGTACGTCACCGAACAAGACGCCAAGCAAGGTGACGTGCGCAAACTGGTGCGCGAGTTCATCGCGCTCTACCAACGCTACAAATCTGACATCAGCCTCACCTTCGTCGATCCGGTGAAGGAACCCGAGGCCACGCGCAAGTCTGGCATCCGAGGCAACGGCGAGATGGTGGTGGAGTTCGCAGGACGCAAGGAACACATCACCACGCTCAACGAGCAGACGTTGACCAGCGCCCTGCTGCGTCTGGCGCATGGCAAACAAGAAATGGTGATGTACCTGAGCGGCCACGGCGAACGCAAACTGGATGGCATGGCCAACCATGATCTTGGCGAGTTCGGCCGTCGCTTGGAGCAGAACGGCTACCGCATTGCATCGCTCAACCTCACCATCGCGCAAGACGTGCCTGACAACATAGGCGTGCTGGTCATCACCCAACCGCAGGTGAAGCTACTCCCCGGCGAGACCACCAAGTTACTGCGCCACATTGAACGCGGCGGCAATGTGTTGTGGTTGCTAGACGCCGAGCCACTGCGTGGACTTGAGCCTATCGCGGAGAAGATGGATATCGTGCTCACACCCGGTGTCGTACTCGACCCCGCCGCACAACAGATGAACGTCCCTGCCGATTGGACATTGGGAACGGGCTACGCCCCCCACGCCATCACGCAGAACTTCGACCTCATCACCGTGTTCCCATATGCACGCGCGCTGAGTACGGAAGATGAATCGATATGGGAGCGCCACATCTTGGTCGAAGGCGCGATGAATGGTTGGGTGAGTACGACAGGTGCGGCTCGCTTCGATAAGAAACGCGACATCCCCGGACCAGTGAGCCTCGCCCTTGCATTGCAGCGCAACGTGGGTGAACGCGAGCAGCGTATCGTCGTGGTGGGCAGCGGCAGCTTCCTCTCCAACGCCTACTCGGGTAACGGCGGCAATCTCGACCTCGGCATGAACATGATGAACTGGCTGGCGGGCGAAGAACGACTCATCACCATTGCGCCGCATACAGCAAAAGATGGGGCAGTCACTTTGAGCAAGCGTGAACTCACCGTATTGAGTGCCACCCTGTTGATCGTGATTCCCTTGCTACTCATCGCCGTGGGTGGTTGGTTATGGTGGCGCAGAAGATGACTCGTCATTTCCTCGCAAGCGTGGAAACAGCCAAGTCCCTCTCCCACCGGGGGAGGGATTTAGGGTGGGGGAACACTTGGTGATTTACCCAACACCCCGTGCACCACTGCGTGACCCAATAAATTTTTGAGTAACACTGCATGCCTGAACTCCCCGAAGTAGAGACCACGCTGCGCGGCATCGCGCCGCATCTGCAAGGTGAGGTCGTCACCGATATCGTCATCCGCAACGCCAGCCTGCGTTGGCCCATTCCCAAAGAATTGCCCAAGCTGTTGCGCGGACTCACCGTGCGCAACTTGTATCGCCGCGCCAAATACATCCTCGTTGCATTCGATCACGGCACGCTCATCCTGCACCTCGGGATGAGCGGCAGTCTGCGCATCCTGCCGCATGGCACACCAGCAGAGAAACACGACCACTTCGATCTCGTTCTGGGTAATGGTGAGTTGATGCGCCTGCGTGACCCGCGGCGTTTCGGTGCGGTGTTGTGGCACGCGGGAGAGGTGGCAGAGCATGTGCTACTCGCACATCTAGGCCCAGAACCATTGGGTAACGATTTCGATGCGCACTATCTGTATGAAGCCATGCGCAAACGCAGCGCCCCGATCAAGCTCGCCATCATGGATAGTCAGTTGGTGGTCGGCGTGGGCAACATCTACGCTAACGAAGCCCTGTTCCGTGCAGGCATCAAACCACAACTCGCCGCGAACAAAGTGAGCCGCCCACGCTGCGAACGACTGGTTCAAACCATCAAAGAAGTATTACGCGAGGCGATCGAACAAGGGGGTAGCAGTTTGCGTGATTTCATCCACAGCGATGGGTCGAGTGGCTATTTCCAGCAACATTATTTTGTTTACGGCAGAAAAGACGAAGCGTGCAAACAATGTGGCACGCTCATCAAACACATGAAGCAGGGACAGCGCTCTAGCTTCTATTGTCCGCTATGCCAGAAGTGAACCTATCTTTCTAGTTCGCGTTACAACGCGCGACCTCTCCCCACTCTGTCGTATAACGCGGCGACCTATTCTCTCTGCGCATCGCCCAATTCTGGCGCACACCTGCAGCCAACAGTTTTAGTGTGCCACTCCCCATGCGACGGTTGATCGCATCTAGGGTGATCATCAGCGCGTTTGATCTCATCTGCGCCGCCACATCATCAAACAGGGTGCGTGGTCGTGCGGTGGCCGGAATGATGTCGGTGAGCATCACGCCCGCTTTTTGGTAGGCATACCCGCCACGATATATCTGGCGCAGGCCTTGCAGTGCGGCATGACAGAGATGCCGCGTGTCATCGCTGGGTTCGGCCAGCGGCATCAGGATGCTATGCTGGTATTGCGGGTCTTTTTCCTTATGTGAATTGGTGCGGATGTAGATTTGGATACCGCTTGCCAATGAATGTTGGCTCCGCAATTTTTCTGCGGCGCGGGTGGCGTAGGACACGACCGCCTGCTCCATCTCAGGCAAGTTGGAAACAAGCGACCCGAACGAGCGCGAGCAGATGATCTGCTGTTTGTCGGGGACGATATCTTCCAGCTCTAAACATGCCTCGCCATTCAACTCGGCCACGGTGCGCTCCAGCACCACACTGAATTCGTCGCGAATTCGTTTAGGCGACACGCGCTGCATATCGAGAACCGAATGGATGCCCATCTCGTGCAACCTGACGCTGCTGCGCCTACCCACACCCCACACCTCACCCACTTCGATGTTGGCGAACAGCGCATCCCGTTCAACTTCCGTCATCTCGTTGAAGTTGCACACACTGTTGTAGCGCGCCTGTTTCTTGGCTACATGGTTGGCCAACTTGGCCAGTGTCTTGCTCGATGCGATGCCAACACATACTGGGATGCCCACGCACTGCTTGATCGTCTGACGTATGCGTTGAGCATGATCACTCAGCTTGCCTAGCGACTCCATACCAGTGAGTTCCAGAAAACATTCATCGATGGAGTACACCTCCTGCTGCGGGCTGAACTGTGACAGCAGAGACATCACCCGATTGGAGAGGTCTGCATACAACGCATAGTTGGAGGAGTAAGCGATGATGCCGTGTCGCTTGGCGACGTCCTTCATTTGATACCAAGGCAGCGCCATCTTGACGCCGAGGTCTTTGACCTCTTGTGAACGCGACACCACACAGCCATCGTTGTTGCTCAGCACCACCACGGGCTTGCCTTCCAATCGGGGTTGGAACAACCGTTCGCAGGAGACGTAGAAGTTGTTGCAATCCACTAGGGCGATGGCACGTTGCATGATGGGGTGATTAGGCGATACGAACCATTGGGGGAAATTCGTCATTCCCGCGTAGGCGGGAATCCAGTGTATTCGTCAAACTAGGTTCCCGCCTGCGCGGGAACGACGAATGAGTCGCATCACTTATACTTGCGCACCAAACCTACCAGTATCCCGAAAATCTCCAACGTGCCTTGCGGATGGATCACGGGGTAATCAGGATTCTCAGGGCGCAGGACGAACTTGCCGCCTTCTTTGCCCAAGGTCTTCAAAGTGAATTCCCCATCCACGATAGCCACCACGATGTCGCCGACGTTGGCCAGGTTGCGCTTCTCCACCACGGCGAGATCACCGTCATGGATGCCTGCGCCTATCATCGAATCACCCTTCACAGGGATCAAGGTGGTCTTGGAGGGCGTATCGATGAGCATGTCATCGATGACGTGATAGTCACCATGTGACGAGCCCACCATCACCGGCATCCCCGCCGGCACAGAAGCATCCGCCACGTGCCGTGCAAAGAAGTTGCTGGTCGGTATCCATATGCCGTCCGGCGTGCGCTCGACGAACCCTGCCTTTTCCAGACGATCAAGAATCGCTTTCACCCAAGATTTGGAAGCGATGCCGAACACATCGCACAACGAGGCATAGGAAGGGATGCTCTTCCAGTCGGCGTAATAGTCTTGCAGTTTGGCGAGATACTCGGCATCTCGCGTATTGGATGGATTGGAATCGGTCATGGCGGCACCTTTAACAGAACGAACGTGCTGAGCATCGTAAAGAACGTACGTTCTGCTGTCAACCCAGTAGGCGATAAAAAGCCCGCCACAGCGGGCGGGCTTTGCGGGAAGCAGGTTGCACTTACTTGCCTTTGGCCGCCATCAGCGCTTCGTACTTGGCTTGCAACTGCGCATTGGTTTCGATATGCGCTTCGTCCTTGGGGATGCAATCCACTGGGCAGACTTCCACGCACTGAGGTGTGTCGTAGTGGCCTACGCACTCGGTGCATTTCTTAGGGTCGATGATGTAGATGGTCTCGCCTTGCGAGATGGCGTCGTTGGGGCACTCTGGCTCGCATACGTCGCAGTTGATGCATTCGTCGGTGATGATCAGTGACATTGCTACTCTCCTTTAGTTGATTTTTTATCTTTCAATCTCGCCTCTACCGAGGGCGATACGAATTTGCTCACGTCGCCGCCGAAACGCGCGATCTCGCGCACCATGCTGGCGGAGATGAAGGTGTAGCGTTCCGATGGGGTGAGGAACACCGTCTCCACATCGGGATGCAGGTTACGGTTCATGCCAGCCATCTGGAACTCGTATTCGAAATCGGACACGGCGCGCAATCCGCGTAGCACCACACGCGCATGTTTCTCGCGCACATAATTCATCAGCAATGCGTCGAAACCTTCGACCTTGACGTTGTGGTATTCCGCGAAGACTTCTTTGGCCATCGCCACCCGCTCTTCCAAGCTGAACAGCGTAGCGGCACGACTGGCCGCAACGGCTACGATGACCTCGCCGAACAGGCCGGCAGCACGACGCACGACGTCCTCATGCCCGCGCGTGATGGGATCGAAGGTACCCGGATAGACGACTCTGATCATGCTGGTTCTCGTTTTAATAATTGGTGGTGCACCGCACCCGCCTTGCCTTGCTTCAACACTTGCCACCCTGCTCCCGCATCGAACGGGCTGCCGCTTTCCACATAGACGACGCCATTGGCGGTCAGCTTGTTCGCCAATCTCGGCAATAGTTGCTGCAAGTAGTCGCTTTGGAACGGGGGGTCTAGGAAGATGACATCGAATGCCATGTTCTCTTGGGAGGTGAATTTTAGCCCATCATCACAACGTAAGGCTATATTAGACAAGCCTAATTTTTTGGCATTGTCCTGCAAAGCCTTGTAGACGGCCCGGTTGGATTCCACCAACACCACCTGCGCCGCCTCGCGTGAAGCCGCCTCGAAACCCAGTGCACCGCTCCCCGCGAACAAGTCCAGACAACGCTTTCCGTACAAGGTCTGCCCTAGCCAGTTGAACAAGGTCTCACGCACGCGGTCAGGCGTGGGGCGCAATCCTTCGGCATCGGGAAAGGTGATGATGCGGCTACGGTGAGTGCCGCCGATGATTCGAACTTTATTTATTTTGAGACTCCTAAAATTCTTTCAGCGTCATTCCCGCGAAGGCGGGAATCCAGTTAATTAAAAATTCCTTGTGGAGCAAGGGCAACACAAAGGCATGTTATTAAAACCGCTGGATTCCCGCCTTCGCGGGAATGACGGATTATTTGGCTTCCGGTGCGCCCACAATCACTGTCGCCATCGCTTGAGGATCGATGCGGCGCTTGAAGGCATCGTGTATCTGTTTGCTGGTGACAGCATCGACTTGTTTGGTGAAGTCATCCAGATAGGTCAGCGGCATATGGTAGAAACCGATGACACTGAGGTAATCCAATATCTTTCTGTTGCTGTCGATGCGCAGCGGGAAGCCGCCGATGATGTTGTCCTTGGCTGCTTGCAGCTCTTTCTCGGTCACACCTTTCGCGACGAAAGTATCCAAGGTCTGACGCACCACCCGCAACGCCTCATCCGCTTGTTCTTTCTTGGTCTGCAAGCCGATCTGGAACGCACCCGGTTGCTGCATCGGCATGAAGTAGCTATAGACGCTGTAGGCCATGCCGCGTTTCTCGCGCACTTCGTTCATCAAGCGCGACACGAATCCGCCACCGCCCAAGATGTAGTTACCGACATACAACGGGAAGTAATCGGCATCGTTACGAGCGATACCGGGCGTGCCGATGAGGATGTGGCTCTGGCTGGCAGGATGGGTGATACGTTGTTCGCTCGCCGCGATCTTGGCTGTGACCGATGGCAAGGTGGCGACCACACCCGCTTGCGGCAGATTGGCCGTGAGCTGCTGCGCGATGGCTTCGGCTTGTTGCCGAGTCACATCTCCCATCAAGGCGACGACTGCATTCTTGGCGTTGTAATGCGCGCGGTAGAAAGCCTCAAGGTCGGCACGCTGTATCTTTTCGACATCCGCCACCTCGGTCTGCCAACCGTATGGATGGTTGCCGAACACAGCTTTGCCGAACGCCTTCTCAGACAGGTGCTCGGGCTTGGTCTCCGCTTCTTTCAAGCCGGCGATGAGGCTGGCTTTGTTGCGCGCCAGCACGGCCTCTGGAAAAACCGGTTGCTGCAACACGCGCGCCACGATATCCAATGCCGCCTCACGCTCGGCGACGCTGCTCAATGTACGCAAAGAGATTGCAGTTCTGTCCGCATCGAAACTGCCGCCCAACTGCGCGCCGATGTCGGCCATCTTGCGCGAGATGTCATCTTCGCTCAGCCCCTGTGCACCGGCATCCAACAGACCATGCGTCATACCTGCCACACCTAGTTTATCGGCGGCATCGTAAGCATCACCCGCCGCGAAGTTCACCGCCACATCCAACATCGGCAGATCGTGATTCTCGACGAAGTACACCTGCGCACCGCTGGGTGCTTGCCAGTGCTGGATCTTGGGGGTGGCGTAGGCGCCGCCTGAAAAAGCACAACACAACATCAAGACCATCGTTACCCCACTTTGAAAAAGGGGGGCTAGGGGGGATTTAGATTTTTTGCACACGGCTAAATCTCCCTCACTCCCCCTTTGACAAAGGGGGAAGCTATCGGCGGAGGCCATTAGAGTTCGTACGTTAGTGCGCATGTGCGCCTCCTGCTTTCCTTGGCTTGTCCGATAGCGGCTGCGGATCGAGCACCGCGACGGTCAGATGGTCATCCACCAATATCTCGCGTGCCACGTCTTGCACTTGCTGCGCAGTCACCGCTTGCAATTTCTTCAACATCACCGGGAGCGCGTGGTGCGTCAGACCGATGCTCTCCATCTGCCCGATCTGCATGGCTTGATAGAACACGGAATCCAATTTATAGACTTCTGAGGCAGTGACTTGGGCACGCACTCGTTTCAATTCCTCTTCGCTCACGCCGTCTCGCACCACGGCTTGCAACTGTTCGCGGATAGCCGCTTCCAATTCGGCGATGGTCTTGCCCGAGGCCGGCGTGCCTTCGAGTGTGAACTGCGAAGGACCGCGCGAGGTGCTGTCATAGCCAGCGCCGATGCTGATCGCCACTTGTTGTTCGCGCACCAGAGCTTTGTTCAAGCGTGCAGAATCGCTACCATCCAACACACCTGCCAGCACTGACAATGCGTAAGGTTTCCAATCCTTCTCCACATCGCGCATGGTGGGCGCGTGATAAGCCATGATGAAGTAAGGCAATTCTGCAGGTGCTTTGACGACGATGCGCTTGATACCCAGTTGAGGCTGCTCACCCGCCACTTTGCGTTTTGGCAATTTGCCCGCAGGGATGCGACCGTAATGTGTTTGCGCCAAGGCAAACACTTCGGATGCCTTCACATCGCCAGCGATGACGAGCGTGGCGTTGTTCGGTGCGTACCAAGTCTTGTACCAGTCCTGCGCATCGAGGTAAGTCATATTCTCCAGATCGTTCATCCAACCGATGATGGGGTTGTGATACGGATGTTCCTGATACGCCGTGGCCATCAGACGCTCGCCCACGAGGGAGTGCGCATCGTCATCAGTACGCCAGCGGCGTTCTTCCATCACGACTTTGATCTCTTTGTTGAATTCTTTTTCGCTCAGTATCAGGTTGTGCATGCGGTCGGCTTCCAACTGCATCGCCAGCGGCAGCTTGGATTTGTGCAATTGCTGGAAATAGGCGGTGTAGTCGTAGCTGGTGAAGGCGTTCTCGCGTCCGCCTGCAGCAGCGATGCGGCGAGAGAACTCGCCCATCGGAACGGACTTGGAGCCCTTGAACATCATGTGTTCCAGCACGTG